>JAHDHW010000133.1 GCA_020631105.1 Saprospiraceae bacterium
CTGAAAGTTTGAAAGAAGCAGAGGTATACATGGGTAATAAGTCATGAGTCATGGGTTATGAGTTATCTCATTAGTCATGGGGCATGAGTCATAAGTCATACTGAGGTATCACCTGATGACTGATGACTGATGACTGATGACTGATGACTGATGACTGATGACTGATGACTGATGGTAAAGAGCTGATTTCTAATAATATCTGTGACAGATGCCTGTTTAAAAGGATAATAGTCTTATTTTTGTGTCAAACAAACGGACATTACCATACTATGAGCAAACTTCCTATCGGCACATTCATCAATATGGGGGCAGTATTTGTAGGTAGCCTTATCGGGTTGTTGCTTCATCAATTTGCTCCAAATATTCAACACGAAGTAAGTGTAATTGCCACTCAGGCACTGGCGATTGGTATTCTTATCCTTGGTATTCAGATGAGTTTGAAGATTCAGGATGAGATGATGTTACTATTCATCCTGAGCTTGATCCTGGGTGGAATGATCGGTGAATGGTTGGGTATAAAAGAAGTTCTGGAAGGTTGGCAAAACTGGACAGAGATGAATCTGCAGATTGGACAAAAACGTTTCTCGACGGGGTTGATAGCTGCATTTGTATTGTTTTGTGCGAGTCCGATTACTATTGTTGGAGCCATTGAAGAAGGGATTCAACATAAGCGGGAATTATTGATTGTTAAATCGATCTTTGATGGTTTTATGGCAATTGTGCTGACTTCAACATATGGTGGCATGGGTGTTATGTTCTCCATTGTTTTTATGTTGATCATCCAGGGTGGTCTAACCTTAATCGCCAGTAATGCCAAGCCAGTATTTACGAAGTCAATCATTTCGCAGATTAGCGCTGTGGGTGGTGCAATGCTTATTGCACTGGCCCTCAAGGTACTTGTCGATGAAGACTTAAAAGTCGGTAGTCTTATCCCAGCCTTTTTTGTGGTATTAGCTTTAAACTGGCTATACAAGCGTTTAGGATTAAAAGCCTAATTGCTCCGTATATTCTTAGGTGTTTCCTGACGATGCTTCGCATGTCAGGATTCCTACTGACGGCACAGCGTGTGTCAGTAGGAAAACTCAGCGAATAATTATATTACATAGAAAGTAGCCGTAGAAGGTATTCGCCATAGCCACTCTTAATATATTTTTGTCCCAGATTTTCGAGCTGCTCATCATTGATAAAGCCCATGTTCCAGGCAATCTCTTCTATACATCCGATCTTTAGCCCCTGCCGTTCTTCAATAACTTGAATAAACTGGCCAGCTTGAATAAGTGAAGTATGTGTCCCGGTATCCAGCCATGCTACACCTCTGCCCAGTACTCCAACCTGAAGCTTTCCTTCCTCTAGGTAGTACTTATTAACATCCGTAATTTCATACTCACCACGAGCACTTGGTTTTAGATTTTTGGCGACCTCTACTACAGAGTTATCGTAAAAATATAATCCTGGTACCGCATAATTAGATTTCGGCTTTGCCGGCTTTTCTTCGATGGATAAAGCTTTGAAATTTTCATCAAATTCCACTACTCCATATCGTTCTGGGTCAGCTACCTGGTAGGCAAACACCACACCGCCATTTGGATTCGCACTACTCTGAAGTAACTCCTCCAGCCCTGCTCCATAGAATATATTATCTCCAAGGATAAGCGCTGCACTATCCCCTCCGATAAATTCTTCTCCAAGTACAAAAGCTTGTGCAAGACCATTCGGTTCGTACTGCACCTTATAAGATATATTACACCCAATCTCATGACCGTCCCCTAGCAACTTCTCGAAATTAGGTAAATCATGTGGTGTGGAGATAATCAGAATATCCCGTATCCCTGCTGACATCAGCGATGATAATGGATAATAGATCATAGGTTTGTCATACACTGGCATCATTTGTTTACTCATGGCCAATGTAAGAGGATATAATCGGGTGCCGAGTCCGCCGGCGAGAATAATTCCTTTCATTATTATATGATTAATCAGTTTTTGGAACAAAAGATAGTGTTATATCGAACTAACGATATAACAGATTGGCATGTATTTACGGTTGAAAAACGGGGGTAATTATGACTCTGATAGTTCAATATCTTGAAATGCCTTACGAATACGTAGTATTAATTCATTAGGTTTGAAGGGCTTCGTAATAAAGTCGGTTGCTCCCAAGCGAAATGCTTCTAATACAGTCTCATCGTGTTCTAAGGCAGAGATGACAATAACAGGTAAGCTACTCTTCATATCTTCTCGTACGTGTTGGATAAGCTGTAATCCTGAGATATGTGGCATTTGAATATCCGCGACAACCAGATCAGGTGCCTCTTTTTCTATCATTTCAAGCGCTTCCTTACCATCTTTAGCTACTACAACTTGTAAACCTTGCCTTTGCAGGCGAAATTCCAAGGCAGTTAGCATGATTTCTTCGTCTTCGCAGATCAGGATTTTCATGAATACCTTTACAGTGATTAAGTGTTAAAAAGCGTCCAGCAAAAGGTAAGTAATGCTGAATATGAGTAAAGATAAAAGAAAAAATAGTAATCCGCGTGAATTTAGTATTGCAAAAAGATTTAATGCGAAATAATGCATTAATACTTCGCAGCTTCCTGCTGAAGTTCTTCTAAGGTCTTAGGACAAGTTGATTGTAAAACCTGAACGAACTCTGGCAAGGATTCAAGGCCTTCTTCATTTTTAGTCGCTAACTCTATGCTTTTGTTCGCATTAGTCATCTCTTCATTTCCAACAAAAGCTAAGGTAGATTTTAATTTATGACTAACTGCAGTAGCGTCATTCCACTCGCCATTATTACAATGTGCAGCTAATTTTTCAACTTCTTGTGGTAGCTCCTCTAATAGCATGTCCAGCATGATTTTCTTCATCGAATCATCCCCGTCTGCCATCATTTCCATATAGGAAAGGTCAATATGATTGTAAATTTTCACATCCATGAATATTATGCTTGAGTATATTTAGTAATTTTCTCGAATAGTTGATTTGGTTCAAATGGTTTTAATACAAAGTCATCCATCCCATACTCTTTGAATTTCTCATCCTTAGAGATATGAGCATGAGCAGTCATTGCCAAAATAGGAATTTTCGCAACCTCCTCCGGCATATTTTTTCGGATATATTGTGTAGTTTCATAGCCATCCATGATTGGCATTTGAATATCCATTAATATAATGTCGAAGGTTTGATTCTCGAGGATATCAACGGCTTCTTTTCCATTATTAGCGATAGTAATTTTAATTTTTTCCCATTGTCGCTCCAGCGTTTTGCGGGCAACAAGTTGATTCATCTTATGATCTTCTACCAGTAGTAAATTGATCTCTAGATCTTCTTTAATATTCGCTGGTGTACTTTCTGCGATACCATCCTGGATACGCGATGCTTCCCCTGGCTCAAATAAAAGCTCGAAATAAAATATAGAGCCTTTTCCGAGTTCACTCGTTAAGCCAATATTTCCATCTTGCTGAGTCACCAGATTTTTGGCAATGGAAAGCCCAAGTCCAGTTCCTTCGAATAATCTTTCTTTGGTACGTATACGAGTAAAAGATTCAAAAACTGCATCTACTTTATCAGAAGGGATTCCGATACCGGAATCTTCCACTTCAAATCTTAACTTCATTGCTTTACCTTCCTGGCTCAGCTTACTTACTCGAACTTTAACGAAACCTTCATCAGTAAACTTAACCGCATTACCAACGAGGTTATATAGGATTTGATTGAGTCGGAGTTTGTCCCCCACAAGTACTTTCGGTACCTCAGGGTCAACTTCTAGTTCGAAAGACAAGTCCTTCTCATTTATTTTGTATTGCATCACATTGACCAGGTTGGTCAATAATTGAGGCAAGTCAAAATCTTTATATTCAAATTGGATTTTACCATTTTGCAGGGTTGAGATCTCCAGGATATCATTGATAATCCCTAGTAGAATTTCCGACGACTGCTTAATCGAACTTACATAACTGCTTTGTTCTTCTGCCAGATTCATCTTCGCCAAAAGATTACTCATTCCCAGGATCGCATTCATCGGAGTACGCATCTCATGACTAATACTCGCAATGAATTGTTCTTTCATTTTTGAGGATTGCCGGGCAACATCACGTGCCTTTCGTAACTCTTCAGCTTGCTTGCGCTCGGTAATATCCCGAACGATCATGTTATATTCATTAGGCGTCTCTGATGCATTAGCCGTTACCAGGCAGTATTTAACTTTACCGGACTTTGGCTGTACCTCAATCTCAAAATCTTTAACAGCCTCTCCACCTTTAATCAAGGATAAGAATACTTCTTTCACTTGATCTGGCTGATATAAAGTATGAATATCATCAAATGCTTTTAACTCCTCGCCAGTATAACCAAACAAGGTAGTTGTAGCTTGATTAAAGTCTACTATCTTTCCATCGTAAGTACAGATGAAGATTGCATCTCTCGATTTTGTAAAGACATCCTGATAGCGTTCCTGGCTACGCAATAACTCTTGCTCTGCTTCCTTACGTTCTGTAATATCCTGAATAATTCCGTAGAGCACACGCTGGCCTTCTGTATTAGTATTTACCTGGCATTGGATAAACACATAACAGTCCGCTCCACTTTGCAATTGTAATGCAATATCTTTTTTGACATTAACACCATTCAAGGCTTCACTGTGGATGGTTTCAAATATCTTGAAAGTTTCATCTCCGGCGATAAGCTCCTCTAGAGCGGTATTATTTTTAGTCCTTGGGCTCCCAAACATACGATAGACTTCGTTGGAAGCCGTAAAAGATTTGGTATCCAGATTGTATTCCCAACTCCCGATATGAGAAAGACGCTGTGTCTCTTCCAAGCGTTGTAGCACACTATTCCGTTCGATAGAATAACGTAGTGTCTTAGCCAGCAAGTCAGTATCGAAAGCTCCTTTAATCAAAAAATCCTGGGCTCCTGCTTTTACAGCACTCAGTCCAAGGCTTTTATCTGAAAGACCTGTTAGTACAATTACGTTTTTATCGGGAAATCTTGCGAGTAGTCGCTCCAGGGTTTCGAATCCACGACTGTCCGGAAGGGTTAAATCCAAAAGCACCGCAGCGTAATCTCCATCCTCTTCCAAGGCCTGAATGCCTTCTGCAAGTGATGTTTTATTGGTCGTCTTACATCGTAATAAATCTGACTCCTCTAACAAAAGCTCTACCAGTCGGGCATCTCCCGGGTTATCCTCAATTAAAAGGATTTTGTGATAAGCTTCGAAATTGGTAGCCTCACCTTGCATGATTGAATCTTGCGGTGTAGAAATATTATTAGAAAACGAATCGTTAGCCTCTTTGTAGTAGTTATAGTCCAAAACAATCGTATTTTAATACCTATAACACCATAATTAGTGCCAAACTAGGTATAAGTTTATAACTACTAAACTAACGGGGAATAAATATGAAAGTTGCACCCCCTTCCTTGACTAGAAACAAACAGAGATTCGCCTTCGGATCTTTATAAACAGATTTAAAGTCATCAATTTTATCACTTCCTACTAATTGCTTGGTCGCAAATTCTTCTAAAGAGGATACATTAATCAGCCATTTACCATAAACCTGGCTCGTATCTAAAGGCACTCCAACTGAAATTTCATCCTGATGTACAACAAAGATTGGGTAATTGGATACTTCCTGATCCATTACCACATCAGCTGCTTTTCCCATCAAACCTTTGTAGGGTAATAATTCGCCTTCAAGTAGTTTGGAATCTTCTGGTGTAATCATGTCGCAAAGATAAAAAATTCGTACTGGAGCCTGATACCATTAAATACTTCTAAAATTCTTTGTTGACCCAATCTTGCCAATCTTTGACCCCTTGTTTTTCCTTAAGCTCAAGGAGAGCTACTGTTTCAATATGATGTGTATGTGGAAACATATCTACTGGTTGTAATTTTTTAACTCGATATTTCATATCCAGCAATTTAAAATCCCGTGCTTGCGTAGCAGGGTTACAACTTACATAAACGATCTTCGGCGCTTCCAAGAGCAATAAAAAATCAATTACATCGGCATGCATTCCGGCACGAGGCGGGTCGGTAATAATCAGATCAGGGCGACCATGCTTTTTCGAAAAAGCAGGACTCAATACATCCTTAACATCTCCGGCATAAAAAACGGTATTTTCAATTCCGTTCAACTTAGCATTCTCTTTAGCATCCTCTATCGCAGAAGGGACTTCTTCGATGCCTACCACTTGTTTACAATGCTTTGCCAGGTATAGCGCGATACTGCCAATCCCTGTATACAAATCATATACATTCTGTGTACCATCCAAACCGGCGAACCTAACCACTGTATCAAATAACTGAATCCCTTGCTTTGTATTCGTTTGAAAGAATGATTTCGGTCCGATACGGAAGCGAATATCCCTTAAATCTTCTTCCACAAATGACTGGCCATGATAGGTATGGATATCTAAATCAAGGATAAAATCATTCTCCTTCGTATTAATACAATATTGCAGTGAAGTTATCTGGGGAAACTGCTTCAATACCTCGTCCAGGTATTTTTTACGCTTTTCTTCGTTTTCGTGATAAAAACTAATGATCAACATGATCTCCTCCCGAGTGGTAATCCGCATAACTACATTCCGCAAAAATCCTTTCCCTGCCTTAAAATCGAAAAAACTCAGGCCTTGTTCCTTTGCAATTTGCAGTAATGCATTCCGGATATCATTAGAAGGATCTTTCTGGAGATAGCAGCTCTCGATCGGAACAATTTTATCAAAAGCTCCAGAGCGGTGGTAACCGATCACATCTTCGAAATTGTTGGTCCCCTCTGCAATTTGGTCTTTAGTCAACCATTTCTTATTCGAAAAAGCGTACTCTACCTTATTACGATAAAATCTATTTTCCTCGCAAGGAATAATCGGAAGGAAGGATTCTATTTCTACCTTTCCAATCCGCTGCATCGCATTTCGGACCACTATTTCTTTTTGCTCAACCTGAGCCGGATAGCTTAGATTTTGCCATTTACAACCTCCGCATACCCCGAAGTGTTGACAAAATGGTTCTACTCTATCTTTAGAATGAGATCGAAACTTTGCCACATGTCCTTCTCCATAACCACTTTTCGCTTTCCTTAACTCTACGTCAACGACATCCCCAGGCACAGCCCCTTCTACAAATAAGACCATTCCATCCTCTGATCTCCCGATCGCACGCCCACGATCTGCAATCCCGGTCATCGAGACATTTTCGATAGTTCGCTTATTAAATTTCTTTGGCCTTCTTCCCATACGATCTGCTATGTTTATCGGGTCAATACGATGTAATCCCGAATAAGTGTTTTTAAAAATCCAATTTTATCCACTGGCTTTTCTAATAAGCCCAACTGCTGCGAAAGGTTTTGTACCAATTCATCGACCACTTCCTGATGCGCTCGATTCCGATGCTTACGATATCGAGAGATAATTGACTTAATCAATAACATGTCTTCCTCACTCAGCCGCCGAACCTCCGGATAGGAAGGTTCATAATCTTCCAGGGTATTAATTTTTAGGATATCTTCCAGTTGAAACCTCAAAGTAAACTTCACCTTAATGACCGTAGTATTGGCAGTCATATCCCCTAAGCGCTGGCTTTTGTTCGAAGAACTCACTAACAGCGCAGCAATCACTCCAAAAGAGATCACCGTATCAACTATATGAAATACTGCTCGTAATAAATAATCACTTAAGGTTGGCTCTTTTCCGTCCAACCTCACGACCTTAATCCCCATTGCTTTCTTGCCCCAACTCTGTCCATTCGCAAAAACCTCAGATAATAATTGATAGATGACAAATAGTCCTACCGGCAAGAGAAAGCCTAATAGGTTCATCGTATTAAATAGCTCAAATGCAGCCGATAATAAGGTGGAAAAAAACATCCAAAATGCACCGACGATCAACCAGTCAATAAAATATGCAAAGAATCGATCCCGCAGTGTCGCAAGCTCATATTCTATAGTAACATTTTGAGTAGTTCTGATTTCTATCGTTCGCATAAACGAAGCATTCCTAAGGTCTAGTTGACTATGACAAAAAAATGTGGTAATATAGGCTCCTTATTGCATATATTGAATACGAATAAACCCCAACTTAGAAGGGCAAAAATATAAATTTAATACATTATACTTTATTTTTACCAAACACTAAACTTCACGACTAGAAGATAGTAGTTATCGAAACGAAATTTATCTAAAAAATCGATATATCTCGACCATTATAATTTACCTTAGGTCTTCTAAACGTAAACCATTGAAATTCCCGGGCTCCTGCCTCTAATCCGTAACATAGCTCAATGCGTGAGACAAATTTTATAAAGCAGAACAAAGAAAAGTGGAAAGCATTCGAGCGTCTCCTGGAGCACGACGAAAAAGACCCCGACAAACTCAATGATCTCTTCGTACAAATCACGGATGATTTATCCTACTCTCGTACTTACTATCCAAATAGGTCCGTAAGAGTATATCTCAATAATCTTGCACAACAAGTTTTCTATAGTATTTACAAGAGCAAACGCTTACGTGGCGGGCGCCTTCTTTACTTTTGGACGGATGAGCTACCTCAGTTGGTCTACGAATCCCGAAAAGCTTTTCGATTATCCTTTACCATCTTTATTCTATCGATGCTCATCGGTATGTTGTCCTCTTATATGAATCCGGAATTCCCTCGTGTTATTCTTGGAGACAACTATGTCGATATGACCATAGAGAATATCAACTCCGGTGACCCGATGGCCGTTTATAAAGAAAAGGGAGAATTCGGTATGTCCCTGGGCATAACCGCGAACAACCTCTTTGTAGCTTTTCTGACCTTTGGCCTGGGTATTTTTTTTGGTATTGGATCGGCAGGCGTACTCATAAGTAACGGTATCATGGTGGGCGCCTTTCAATATTTCTTTATCGAAAAAGGGCTCTTTACCGAATCCTTTCTGACGATCTGGACCCACGGAACCTTAGAGATCTCAGCCATCATAATTGCCGGAGCCGCAGGCCTGACGATGGGACGGGGACTTGCCTTTCCCGGCACCTTAACCCGACTACAGGCTTTTCAAATCTCCGCAAGAAGAGGGATGAAAATCATGTTCGGTATCGCCCCAATCATTATCCTCGCAGGAATCATCGAAGGTTATCTGACGCGTTATACAGAAACACCAGACATTATCCGCCTTCTCTTTATCCTGATTTGTCTTGCATTTATCTTGGGGTACTTCGTTTATTATCCGGTACGTAAAGCCCGACAGGGATTTAATGATCCTATTAAAGACACAGAACTTCCACCGGATAATGCACAAGAAATCCGGATTGACCGAATCAAAACGGCAGGAGAAGTATTCTCTGATATCTTCTTATTCTATAAAAAAATCTTGAATCAGGTCATCCTGTTATCCATTGCTGCCGGGGCTATTTTTTGTGTGTTCGCATTCTTGACAGCGCAAGGTGAACTAAGCGAAGCATTCATGCATCCAAATCAAATGTTTGGTGCAGTCACTGTAATGGATCAATACTTCACAAACGAAAGTCTTCCACTTTTACTCTTCTGTAATATTTTTATTTATTCGCTGGTCGCTTTCGTTCCGCTGATGTACTTAGTGCAGTATCTTGATCCTGAAAAATTAGAAAATAAAGCCTGGTATTTCAATTTAATCCAATATGCTAAAATGACAATTCCCATTGGCTTAATCATGCTGATTATGTCAACAGGTGATTGGTATACTATACTCTTATTTACTTTTGTAGCCCCGATACTTTTTCTCTGGATTTTCATAAACTATTATGAAAACATCAATATAATTCAGGGACTGGGCCGAACATTTTCTTTATTAAGTGGCAACATCAGTCATCTTTTAGGTTTGTTCGTTATCCTGATATTGGTCGGCTTGCTATTCTATGGCATACTGGATACTTTCTTACTTTGGTTTTTCATTGATATGATTGGGTGGAACATTGCGGCGGACCAAAGTACGATGGATGTGGTATTTGCTTTATTGCTTTCTTTTACTTCTATCTTTTTCCTGAGTTTGATCTTTACGATCATGTCACTTGGAGCAGGTTTGCTTTACTTCTCTTTATTAGAGATAGAAGATGCTCCCAGTCTAAAAGCACGGATTAAGCAAATCGGTCAACGACGACGGATTCAGGGAATCGAGGCAGAGGGATAAAGCATAGCATTTGTTTCTTGAGTTTGAATAAATTATTTCTTTGAGACCTTTAAAATACATTTTGTACTTAGTCATTATCGGGATGTTCTTCGGAGCACCAGGTACAGCTATTGCTCAAAATGTCAATGACGCCTATCTCAATTCTGAGATCAAAGAAAATCCTATTGATAAAGACAGCTGGAAAGAAATTATTGACGGCCTCGATTACACAGAAGGAGATATAGAGGAGGAAGAAGAGGAGGAAGACGTCAACGTTTCACCGACAGAAAATAACACCAGAGCCTATCCAAGTGAAACACCGGAGCCGGGCCCCTGGTCCGGAGTATTTAAGTTTATCTTCATTGCAATTGTAGTGATTGGTGTCGTATTATTAGTCATGAACCTAATGGGTGCCGGAGGATTTTCTACTCCCAAAAAACGTAAAAAGAAAAACGGACTGGGGACAGATATCGACATCGAAAACATCGAAGCGCATATATATGAATCCGACCTTGAGCGGTTTATCCGCGAAGCGGTTGAGCAAAAAAATTATGCCTTAGCAATCCGATTATATTATCTGGCGATCATCAAGGAATTATCCCTGAATAAAGTCATCCGCTGGAAAAAAGATAAAACCAATAAAGATTACATTCGGGAGATGCGCAAGACGAATGCCTTCCAGGCATTCCGCGAAGCAACCCGGGTATTCGAAAGAGTTTGGTATGGTCAGGGAGAATTAACCGAGCCGGATTATAAGAGCATCAAACCACAGTTTGATGCCTTGATTAAAGCTGCGGAATCACGCGAGATCAAAGTGATCAAAGCCTGATGAGAGATCGAAAGATATCTCGATCATCAACGAATAAAAAAAATAATACTAGCGCAAAAAAAGAGGAATCAAACCTTCCTCCATAAATAAATGAACGACAAGCGTCCACTAATCATCTTCGGAGTAGCATTCATCCTGATACTCCTGCTGTTCCTACTCTTCCGGAGTGGAGGCACCCGCTATGACTGGACCGAAACTTACCTGGAAAACGAAAACCCTTACGGGACGCAAGTCATCCACGAAATCTTAAATAATTACTATACCGATTATTCGGTCACCGATATTCAGACCAGTGTCTTTGAAGAACTACCTGCCAGTAATACAAATGGCAATTACGTTTTCATCGGCGAAGGATTATACATGGACACCTCAGATGTCACGCAGTTACTTGCCTTTGTAGAAGAAGGGAACCAAGCCTTTATCTCTAGTAAGACCGTCCCGTACGATCTGATGTTTTACGTTTATTACACTGAATGTAATGACTACTACTGGGATGACTATAATTTCTTTCGAGACACCATCGGGCAATTTAATCTCGTCCACAAAAATCTAAAATCCGAGAACGACCTCGATTTCAAATACCTCCAAAAAGGAAAAACGACAGCATACAACTGGCACTACATTGACAGTGTTCATTTTTGTAACGAAGAGTATAGTTTCATACAACTTGGGACATTAAATGGAGGATATGCAAACTTTGCAAAGATCAAGTACGGCGCCGGAGAATTTTATTTCCACACCAATCCTATTGCATTTACCAACCTACAGTTGCTTGATGAAATAGGCTTAAATTACGCCAATAAAGTATTCTCACATCTGGAGGAAGGGCCGATATACTGGGACACTTACAGCCGGGTCGGAGAAGAAGTCAGCCGTCGACGCAATCAAATGCAAAACTTCGAAACCGAGCGTTCGCTCAACGCGGAAGGGCCCCTGAGCTATGTCCTTAGTCAGGCGCCACTAGCCTGGGCCTGGTATTTACTGATCGGTTCCGCATTATTATATTTATTCTTTAAAGCGAAAAGAAAACAAAGGATCATACCGGTTTACGAAGGCAATAAAAACACTTCGCTAGAATTTATTTCTACCATTGGTAGTCTCTACTTTATGCAAAACGACCACAAGAAACTTTGCATACAAAAGATGAAATTATTCCTGGCCTACATCCGTAATCGCTATAACATACCAACCAAAGAAATTGATGAAGCTTTCGTCAGCAGATTAAGTAATAAATCAGAAGTTAGCGAAGAGTACATTCTCAATATTCTTAAATATTACAATAATATCAAATCCAGTACCGTCGTATCAGATAACACCTTACAAGAGTTTCATGATACCCTGGAGTACTTTTATAAGCATAGAAAATAACACCTTATGAATATCGACGAAATCAACGAGCACGAGGAATTATCCGAGACACCACAAAACGAAGAAACCACTCCACCGGTGGATCCTTCACCCAGTGAAATTCCAGACGCAGAAATCGTACCTCCGGCGATCCCTTCTCTTGAAGATAATATTGATTCGCCGATCGCTCCGCCTCCGCTGAATAATGACCAGGCCGGTAGTCCCTGGCAACAAAATCACCTGCCTACTGACCGCGTGCAAGATGCCGTAGATAAGGTAAAAGATGAACTTGCAAAAATCATTGTCGGACAGGACGAGATGATCGAATTAATGCTGGCCGCATTATTCACTAATGGTCATGTCCTCATCGAAGGGGTACCGGGAATTGCTAAGACCCTTAGCGCAAAGTTAATGGCACAATCTCTTCAAACGGCCTTCAACCGAATCCAGTTTACGCCCGATCTGATGCCAACAGATGTGGTCGGTACGACCGTTTATAATTTACAAACCTCTGAGTTTTCGTTTAATCAGGGGCCTATCTTCTCCAATATAATTCTGATCGATGAGATCAACCGCGCACCTGCTAAAACGCAATCCGCGCTCTTCGAAGTTATGGAAGAATACCAGGTCACGATGGACGGCAAGACTTATGATATGAACTTCCCGTTTTTTGTCATCGCTACCCAGAATCCAATCGAACAGGAGGGTACTTATAAATTACCAGAAGCGCAGCTTGACCGTTTCCTTTTTAAGATCAACGTAAATTATCCAAACCTGGATGAAGAGAAGCAAATCCTTCGCAACTTTAAGAATGACTTTAAAATGTCTATCAAAAGCGAAGTGAGCGCTGTCTTTAGTCCGGAGGAATTAAAAGATTGTCAGGATATCATCGAGAAGGTCTATATCCGGGAGGAGCTTATTGATTACATCGCTGCTATCATTCACAATACGCGAAACAACGGTGACCTCTTCCTGGGCGCTTCGCCGCGTGCTTCGCTCGCGATCCTAAAAACTTCCAAGGCGATTGCGGCAATGAATGGTCGTGATTTCGTAACACCGGATGACATTCAGTATGTTGCTTATCCCGTACTTAATCATCGTATCATCCTTACTCCGGAACGAGAGATGGAAGGCTATGATGCAAAAGATGTGATTGAGGATATTATTAAGAAAATTGAAGTGCCGAGGTAGGGCAGGGGGACAGAGTAGCAGAGTAGCAGAGTAGCAGAGTAGCAGAGTAGCAGAGTAGCAGAGTAGCAGAAGTTAAAGAAGTTAAAGAAGTTAAAGAAGTTAAAGAAGTTAAAGAAGTTAAAGAAGTTAAAGAAGTTAAGTGTAATGCTAAAAACGCTAAGAAATATATATCTGACAAATCGTTTCTTCTATCTCTTTGGAGGGATAGTGGCACTGTTTGTTTTGAGCTTTGCGATAGAACCATTGTTTCCTATCATACAAGCGATCTTTGTGTTAGCGATTGCAGTCGTTGGTGTGGACATTGCCATTCTGTTTAACCGTAATGTACGGATCAAAGGAAAACGAAATACAGCAAAAGTATTTTCACTCGGTGATGAAAATCCGGTTTCGATTGAACTGACTAGTCAATCATTTCAAAAACTAAGTGTTCAGGTTATTGACGAACTTCCTTTTCAATTTCAACAAAGAGACTTTACCAAAACGATCGAATTAGAGCCTAACGAAGAAAAGACAATCACTTATAAACTTCGTCCGCTCGAAAGGGGTGAATATGAATTCGGTAATATTAATTTGTTTCTGGAATCCTTTCTTGGCTTGATCCAGCGAAGATTAACACTTGACGAAAAACAAACGATTCCAGTTTATCCATCCATCAGTGAGATGAAGAACTTCGAACTTAAAACCTTCGATAAAATCGCGACTACCCATGGCATCAAGAAGATTCGCCGCTTGGGGCATAGCTATGAGTTTGAGCAAATCAAAAATTACGTTCCCGGAGATGACTATCGCTCGATCAACTGGAAGGCAAGTTCCCGGCGAGGCGTCCTGATGGTGAATCAGTATGAGGACGAGCGTGCTCAACAGGTGTATAACATTATCGATAAGAGTCGAGCCATGAAACTACCGTTCAATGGTCTGAGCTTAATGGATTATGCTATTAATACCAGTTTGGTTATTTCTAATATCGCATTGCAAAAGCACGACCGGGCCGGTCTGTTGACTTTCTCTGATAAGATTGGTGCATCGATCAAAGCGGATCGTCGTCCAAATCAACTCAATAAAATCCTGGCTGCTTTATA
>JAHDHW010000134.1 GCA_020631105.1 Saprospiraceae bacterium
TCTTTTGTTTCAATACTTTTTATTTTGGCTTAGCCATTCATAGAAGCTAAGAATTCGTCATTAGATTGAGTATGAAGCATTTGCTTACGCAAGAACTCCATAGCTTCATCAGGTTTCATATCAGCCAGGTGTTTACGTAGGATAAACATACGCTGTAAGGTATCCTTATCGAATAATAAATCCTCCCGACGAGTACTGGACTTCGTAAGGTCAATTGCTGGATATAGTCGCTTATTGGCAAGCGAGCGATCAAGCTGAAGCTCCATATTACCTGTACCCTTGAACTCCTCGAAGATAACGCCATCCATTTTGGATCCGGTATCGATCAATGCAGTAGCTAAAATAGTTAAGGAGCCACCATGTTCGATATTACGAGCAGCACCAAAGAACTTTTTAGGCTTGTGTAATGCGTTTGCTTCCACACCACCAGAAAGTACTTTACCACTTGCAGGAGCAACGGTGTTATAAGCACGAGCCAGACGCGTAATAGAATCCAAGAGGATAACTACATCATGTCCACTCTCTACCAAACGTTTTGCTTTTTCAAGCACGATACCGGCAACTCTTACGTGATTATCTGCTGGTTCGTCAAATGTTGAAGCAACAACTTCTGCATTTACACTACGCTTCATATCTGTTACCTCCTCAGGACGTTCATCAACTAGTAGTACAATCAAATAACACTCCGGGTGGTTTTTAGCAATTGCATTTGCAATATCTTTCAATAAGAAAGTTTTACCCGTTTTTGGTTGTGCTACGATCAAACCACGCTGTCCCTTACCGATCGGTGTAAACAAGTCAATCATTCGGTTACCATAGTCCTTACCTGCAGGATGTGAGGTAAGCGTAAACTTAGCATCCGGAAATAAAGGAGTTAAATAATCAAACGGTACACGATCCCGTACATCTTGTGGGTCAAGCCCATTGATCATAGACACTCGTAATAGTGCAAAGTATTTTTCTCCTTCTTTTGGTGGACGAATCGCACCACGTACGGTATCTCCTGTCTTTAGGCCAAAAAGTTTGATCTGAGAAGGTGATACATAAATATCATCAGGAGAGGTTAGATAGTTATAATCAGAGGATCTTAAGAATCCATAACCGTCAGGCATCATTTCCAGAATTCCCTCTCCTTCAATTATTCCGTCTAATTCAACATTAAACTTCTTTCCATCTTCTCTTGGAGCACGGTGATCCCGGTCATCCCGGTGATTATTGTTATTGTTATTATTATTCCGATCTCGTTCTCTTCGCGGTTCTGGCTCCGGCTCTGGTGCTTTTTCTTCAGCCACAGGCTCTGGTGCAGGAGGAGCAACAGGAGCAGCTTCTTCTTCAGCAGCTTCTTCAGGCATTTCCTCAGAGGTTTCCTCTGCACCCATTGGGTTATTAGCTTCCGCAGCATCAATTTCAGCTTGCGTCATACGTTTACGGGGACGTCTTTTTCTTTCTTTCGAATCAGAAGCGTCGTCTTCTTGTTTTTGATTTTTTCTGGACATTTTCTTTTTTGATGTTAAATCTGGGGAAGGAGAAGAAGGAGGGTTGTTATCGTTTTCGGAGTTTTTATTTAAAGCTTGATGATCCAATATTTTATAAATCAACTCTTGCTTGTTAAGTTTTTTATAGCCATCAACACCTAGCTCCTCGGCCAAATCTTTAAGTTCTGGCACCAGCATATCGTTTAACTGAAGAATATCTAACATTGTATTTTATGATTTTAAGCTTTCAACTAACTTGGACAGTATCGTTGGTAGTTCGGGATAGATTTGTAGAATGAAATAAATGAACGGAACCTTTTTGGTGTCGAATAAGTATTAACCTTTAGTATTAGCGTAATTAATCCGCTACAATTAAACGATGGAAAAAAGCTATAGTGGGAATGAATACAGGGTATTAATCACTTAATCCCCCAAATTTCGCAGCCTTAGATCGTGATAATAAAAAGGTGTGCATTCTTAATGACAAGGCAAAAATACATTTTATTTTTAATTCCAAATAGTATCTTTGCAAAAATTTAACGAAATCTTCAGCAGTTTGTTCTGCACTGCCTAAAAATTATTCCTCTATTTTTGCCGATTCGGAACGATTATGAATATAAAAACGTATCATTTTCCTTCGATATAGCCTCAAAACAAGTGATTTCGAAATAAAGTTTAGAGTCACAATGTTTTAACCATTATAATAAGTAACATATTTTATACCAAATTTATTACATATTCTATGCTACAAGTACCTTTTATCAGAGCGAACAGAGAACGGGTTATTGCAAGTCTAAAGACCAGAAATTATCCCGAAGATGAGCTAAACATTGTTGACGAAATTATCGCTGTAGATGATTCGCGTAAATCTACTCAAGCGTCCCTTGATGAACTATTGGCAAAGAATAACCAATTATCTAAATCTATTGGTGCTTTGTACAAAGAAGGTAAAAGGGAAGAAGCAGAACAGATGAAGTCAGCGGTCGCAGCACTAAAGGATAACACTAAAAATCTTCAGGATCAGTTACAAAAAGCTGTAAATCAACTTGAAGAACTTTTGTTAAAAGTGCCTAATACCGTACATCCTTCTGTTCCAAATGGAAATAGTGATGCAGATAATGAAGTGCATCAAGATTGGGGTAAAGCGCTACCTGAATTAGGTGAAGATGCTCTCCCTCATTGGGATTTAGCAAAGAAATACAACTTAATTGATTTTGAGCTAGGGGTGAAAATATCTGGATCTGGATTTCCTTTATTCAGAGGTCAGGGATCAAAGCTACAGAGAGCATTAATTAATTTCTTTCTGGATGAGGCGCATGAAGCAGGCTATGAAGAGATTATCCCTCCATTATTAGTCAATGAAGCAAGTGCAAGAGGTACTGGTCAGTTACCGGATAAAGAAGGGCAGATGTATCATGCAGAGAAGGACGATTTTTACTTAATCCCGACTGCTGAAGTACCGATCACTAATATGCTTCGTGATGTTATTTTAGAAGAATCTGACTTCCCGATAAAACTTACGGGCCATACTCCTTGTTTTAGACGAGAGGCGGGCGCCTATGGAAAAGATGTAAGAGGCCTAAATCGAGTTCATCAATTTGATAAAGTAGAAATTGTAGAAGTTGCGCATCCGGATAAATCATACGAAGTCTTAGACCGTATGCTTAGTCATGTGGAAAGCTTATTACAAAAACTGGAGTTACCATATCGTATTCTAAGATTATGCGGTGGCGACATTGGTTTTACTTCTGCGCTGACTTTTGATTTTGAGGTATACAGTGCTGCACAAAAGAAATGGCTTGAAGTAAGTTCTGTGTCTAACTTTGAAACTTTCCAAAGTAACAGACTTAAACTTCGATATCGGGATGCAGATCGAAAAACGCATTTAGCACATACTTTAAATGGTAGTGCTTTAGCATTGGCTCGAATTGTTGCAGCAATACTCGAAAATAACCAAAGTCCAGAAGGCATTGTTATACCAAAAGCATTACAAGCTTATACAAAATTTGAAATTATTTCATAAGCTTTACTTTGCGTAGGTGACCACTAAGGGCTATTTTAGTCTTAATACTAAAGAACCCTTTAATTTAATCGTAAACAACAAAATCTTCATACTATGTTTAGTTCAGGTTATATGATGTATTACATCCTCGCCGGTGCCCTATCATTAGTAGGAATGTTGGTTAGTAATCGCTTGAAAAGCAAATTCAATCATTACAGCCGATTCAACCTCCAAAATGGAATGACCGGAAAAGAAGTGGCAGAAGCTATGTTACGTCATTATAATATACATGATGTCAAAATCGTCCCTGCAAAGGGAACGTTGACAGATCATTATAATCCACTTACCAAAACAGTCGCTTTGAGCGAACCTGTTTATAATTCGCGTAGCATCGCAGCAGCAGCTGTTGCCGCACACGAATGTGGACACGCAGTACAACATGATACAGCCTATAGCTGGTTAAAAATGAGAAGTGCTATTGTGCCTTTTGTAAAATATGCTTCGATGGCCCAACAGTACTTACTTATGTTTGCACTAGGTGCATTCGGAATAGGCGGAGGAGAGACGATACTTTTCATCACCATTATCGCGTTTGCCATCACTACTCTATTCAGTATGATTACATTACCTGTAGAGTTTGATGCAAGTAAACGTGCCCTGGTTTGGCTGGATGAAACCGGTACAACTACAGCAACAGAACATGAAGGCGCAAAAGATGCACTTTGGTGGGCAGCGATGACTTATGTTTCAGCAGCTTTATCATCATTGGTTATTTTGCTCTTCTTAATCTTACGATACGCGAGTAGTGATTAAGCCTTAGGCTAATATTTCGCTTAAAAAAATGCCCAATACCGTTGTGGTTTTTATTAAAACTGCTGTCGATATTGGGCATTTCTATTGTTATATATTTTATTTCACTATTTTTTATTTTTTCTTCTCCTATACAGCACAAAATTCCATCCTTTATAAGCTGCTAAAAAACAAGTCAATAAAAATTGATAAAAATCACAAATAAAAAATCAATAAGATATATCTAATTGACTATCTTATACTTAAGTGCACTAACAGAATAACACGAAACAAATTTTAAAATTGATTCATTAATTTTGTATTCGATACTTTTTAAGTATTTTAGCTGCCATAAGAGCAAATTAATTACATGTCAGATTTTTCTAGAAGAAGGTTTGTGTTTATTGACTTTGAGAATCTACGCAAAGTGCAATTCAAGCAATTGGAGCGAGTGGCTAGTCGCGTATTTATACTCATTGACGAACGAGAGAAAAGTATCCCTTTCTCTTTAGTCAGAGATATCCAACAACTAGGAAAAGCAGTACGATGGATTCCCATTCCTAATGTAAGCGACAGGAATTTCAATTTACATATCGCCTTCCTCCTTGGCAAATTTCATCAAAAGATCAGCAAGCATACAGAATTTGTAGTGCTTTCCAACGATACCTCTTTTGACTCCTTAATGGCCTTTATCAATGAACAAGGCAGAAGTTGTCTTCGCGTTAGAAGCAAAACAATGAATCAGGATTCAAACAAGAATCACATCAACGGAAAATCCAATAATGGGTCTAATGAGCAAGACACTGAAGGAATTCCACAAATTTATAACGAAGGGCCATCTATCATGGACGAAGCCTTTGGTAATGGTATTCTTGAAAGCTCAACTAATGATACGCTGAGAAAACTTCAATATTTGAAAAACCGCCCTTCTGAACTTTCCAAGCTTCGACGTTATGTAAAACTACATAACGAAGAATTTGCCAGAAGAGGTAGTGTAGATGATATCATTATGCAAATGCAACGCAGAGAAAAAATAGCCATTGAAGGTGCTCAAGTAACCTATAAATTTGAGTAGTCTCTGACCTTATCAAGAGGATATGCTTTCCGTAATATACGCCTCAAAAAATCTAATTCCAGGCCAATTGATTCCTATCCGGGTATTTAAACCTTTCGAATACTGTTAAAATTTATCCAGAAATTTTACGTTTTTTCATTACTTTCGTACTATTCGTACGTATCAAAAACAGCAACCTTTTTGATTTTTCAGTAATTGTATATTAGCTAAGAAATAGTTGGGCGAAATTATTACATGCCCCAGGTTCAATCGGAAAGCTGCTAAAGTAAATTTTAAAGACATAGTATCATGACTAATGATGAAGTAAACGAGCAATATGACGAAGCTCAATTTTTGATGGACGGAGCTATTGAGCACCTTGCCGAAGAATTATCCAAAATCCGAACGGGTAAAGCATCCACTGCCATGCTAAAAGGGATCATGGTTGATTATTACGGTTCCCCTACCCCATTAAATCAGGTAGCCAATGTATCTACAGCAGATTCAAAAACGCTGACTATACAGCCTTGGGAAAAATCAATGCTGGCACCTATCGAGCAAGCAATTTTTGCTTCCAATATGGGACTTACGCCTCAAAACGACGGCGAAATTATCCGTATCAGTATTCCACCACTTACGGAGGAACGCAGAAGAGATTTAGTAAAACAAGCCAAATCTAATGGTGAAGACGCGAAAGTAAGTATTCGTCAGGCACGTCATAAAATCATGGATTTCATCAAAAAAGCGGTGAAAGATGGATTCCCCGAAGATGCAGGTAAGCGAAAAGAGGATGAAGTCGAAAAAATGGTAAAGAAATATGGCGAAGACGTTGACAGAATCGTTAGCGGCAAAGAAAAAGATATCCTTACGATATAATTAGATCCATTGCTAATCACAAAAGGCTGCCAAAGACAAGTACACTACTGATCATTGGCAGCCTTTCTTATTTATAAGTCTACAATTCGTAGACCACTACTCTATCAGAATCCTGTACAAACAATCGGTTCTTTTGTAGCATAATTTTATTCCCCGATCGGATTTTCATTGGCAATTTAATTTCTTTTTCATTGAGTGACTGTAAGTGAAAAGTAAAAAGCTTATTCCCTCGTTGAAAAACAATCTGTTCTCCCAGCACCTGAAAATCATTCAAGCCTTTTAGATCAATCACACTATCGTACTCTCCCAGATTACTGAATACCAATATTCCATAATCCGGATCATTGACAAAAACCATATTCGATCGCTCAATCAAAAAATTTGGTTTTCCGCTATAACCTAATTTTAGATTTAAGTTCACACTCTCCTTAAGTACATCCCCAGCCCTGTTAATCTTTTTCAAACTAAAAGACACCTCATCATAAAGCCAAACATTATTATCATTCGTACTCCCTAAGGCATTTACCCGAATCAAATTAAGGTTCGAAAGATCAAACTCCCCCGTTTTACTCATTGTCCGGTCAAGTGTAATTACCGATAAATATTCCGGATAATACAGTAAGACATTGAAAGGATCTGAAGGGTCAAGCTTCCCGATATCCTCCAGAAAATTATTATTAAACCGGAACACCTCTCTTCCTCTCGGATCATGTTTGATCACTTCATTACGATCCGTGACAAGATAAATTTGTTGAAGCTTATCAATCGTAAAATTCCTTCCGGATGTTGTAATAATGTAAGAAGGTTGGATTGCTCCTTCTTCTAATGCATCCAAACTGTCAACCTCTTCTACCTGAGTCACTTCGCTGCTGTTTCCTTTTAAGGATTCGCTAGTTGAGCAGGCGCTGATCAAAACACCCAGCCATAACACCACCAATAAAAGATGCAATTTCATTTTTTAATTATTTATTTTCGAATAACCTTCCCAGCTGGGTTTTCAAAAAACCGCAACGCTAATTCCTCCCCATCATAAACCGCATAAGAATTATAATTCATCCATTCTCCTAGATTGATATAACGGCTTTTCCCATTTTTAAGTGTAATATCCAAGGGCAGGTGTCGATGTCCAAAAATAAAATAATCGATAGGTTGTTCGTCCAGTTTTTTGTTCGCATAAAGCTCCAGCCATTCTTTATCCTCACCCAGATAAACATCCTCATCTGTATTCGCTTCTCGACTTTTGTTGGACCAAAAATTTGCCAGCCCTATTCCAAAGTTCGGATGGAGTCGAGCAAAACACCATTGACAAAATTTATTGGCAAATACTTTTTTAATAAACTTATACCCCCGATCTCCAGGCCCCAAACCATCTCCATGCCCAATAAAAAATTTTTTTCCTTTCAACGCTCTCACAATCGGTGAACGATAGGTAGCTATCCCTAACTCTTCTTCAAAATACTTAAACATCCACATGTCATGATTACCTATAAAAAAGAAAATAGGAATCCCCGCATCTCGTAACTCCGCAAGTTTACCTAGCAAACGAACATAACCTTTAGGCACCACCGTTTTGTATTCAAACCAAAACTCGAATACATCACCAACCAGATAGATCGCTTCCGCATCTTCTCGGATTTTATCCAGCCAGCGGACGATCTGCTGCTCTCGTTCTTTACTCGTAAATTTTGCATCAGCTCCCAGGTGGAAATCGGACGCGAAGTAGATTTTTTTATTATCCATATTAATTAGTGCGTGGCATTTATTAGCCAGGCCCAAGGGGCAACCATTTATTATACCGACGTCGAAGTAGTTTGCAAGTGCAGACCATCTTCGCATAAGGAGTATTCCCTCAACTGGTATTTAATCCTTCAAAAGGCATTTTACATTTTATCCATAACCGTCCCACAATTATCACATGTACGCAAAGCATTCGAATCCATAAAATGATTGATAACGATCGGTAATTGATTAACGATGTCCGTCATCTCAAAGGTAGCTTCATGTAGTTTATTATTACAATTTTCGCAATACCACATCAGTTTATCCAATTCACCTGCTCTTCGATAACGTTCAAGCACCAGGCCAACTGTACCTGCCGGACGCTGCGGTGAGTGCGGTATCCTTGGAGGTAACAGAAACATATCTCCTTCTTTAATTTCAATATCCTCCGGTGTCCCGTCTGCATTAATAATTTTCAAAGTAATATTCCCTTCCAATTGATAAAACAATTCTTCACCATCTTCATAATGGTAATCCTTTCGACCATTAGGTCCACCGACAATCATGACAATAAAATCTTCATTATCTAAATAAACTTGTTGGTTACCAATCGGAGGCTTTAGTAAGTCTCGATTACCCTCAATCCACTTTTGAAGATTAAATGGTTTTGCAAAAGCCATTACACGGAATTTTTAACGTTACGATTATTGTCTTAAATTTAGGGATTAATTATCAAACCCTAATCCACAACAACCTTGAACTTAAACTTAAAAAACAAAAACGCTTTAGTCTGCGGTAGCAGCCGTGGTATCGGCAAAGCTACAGCGATTGAGCTGGCAAAGCTTGGAGCAAATGTTACCCTTGTTGCGCGAACAGCCACTGCTTTAACCCAGGTAAGAGACGAATTAGACCATAGTCTTGGTCAAAAACACGATTTCATCGTTGCTGATTTTTCGGATATTCAGGATTTAAAAAAGCGAATTCGTGGATTGGTGTCCGTCAAACCGATACATATCCTCATCAATAATACCGGAGGTCCTCCTGGCGGGCCAATTTCGGAAGCTGCAATCGAAGAATTTACAACCGCTTTTCAAAACCACTTGCTCTGCAACCATTTATTGGTCAAAGCTGTAACTCCGAGTATGAAAAAAGAAGCATATGGTAGAATTATCAATGTTATTTCAACATCAGTAAGAGAACCAATTGATAACCTTGGAGTATCAAATACAACACGTGGAGCTGTTGCTAATTGGGCAAAAACATTTTCGAAAGAGCTTGGTCCTTTTGGTATCACCGTCAATAATGTATTACCGGGTTTTACAGAAACGGATCGTCTAAAAGAAATCATTAAAACCAAAGCAGGGAAAAGCGGGCAAAGTGAAGAGGCAACTGCCGAATTAATGAAAAAGGTCGTACCGCTTCGTCGGTTTGCGGACCCCAGTGAAATAGGTAGTGTTATTGCTTTTTTGAGTACTCCAGCTGCTGGTTATATAAGTGGTACAAACGTAACGGTTGATGGTGGCCGGACCAAAAGTCATTAATTCATTTGTAAATAGTAGTTTTCATGAAGTACCTGAGTTTTTTGTTTGCCGTTTGTCTGTTTTTTTCTTGTGGAGAAAATGCAGAGGATAAAATATTACATGAAGCACACAACATTCACCTTGAAGCCTTCAAAATCAAACAAGCAGTAAGCCCGCAAATAGAGCAGTTATTACAGCGCAGTAGTGGTTTGCAGATTCAGGGCAGAGCACTTACCGAAGATGAAATCAAATTTACTACCCAGGTTAATAATCTAGCAAAAAAGTTCGAATACTGGAAGGAGAATCACCTAGAAGTCCCCGGCTTTGAGCATGAAGGCCATGACCATAGCGACCACGATCACGCACATGACCACAATCATGCCAGTGGTTTTAATTTTCCTGCAAGTGATATGTTGATTTTACAAAAAGAGTTTAGAGATTCAATTCTTGTAATTCAGCGACAAGCTCAATTACTTTTAAAATAAAAAAAAGCGAGGGGAAAGTTCTTTTACTCTCCCCCCGCTCGCAATACTCGGGAAATTTGCTTTTTAAATCTTTTCGGGATGGCCTCTTTAATGAAACCTTATTTTCACGAATTGATTTTTATTTTTTAATGCGTCTCTAATGCCTTGCGTGGCACTTTTCTGGCGATCACTTTTGATTTACGCTTCTGATTTATCGTAGCGTATTTCGCTTGCTTTCGCACTGCGCGTTTTTTCTGATATTCTACATTTGTGCCTTGCTTTGCAGCCTGACGTTTCTTGTATAAGTTTTTTTGTTTCGCAACATTTGCTCTTTTAGTTTTAGCAGATTGTTTTCTTGTAACGGCTGCCTTTTTTTGAGCTTGCTTACGACTGACAACTTTTTTATCAGTTTTATACTTATACGGTTTTGTTTTCTCTATTTGTTCTACCTTATTATTGCTGGGTGTATGTTGTGCATGAGCTGACGCTGCGAAGGCAAATACAAATAGTCCTAAAATAAAAGCCTTGAATTTCATGATATTCGATTTTGTAATGATGCTAAGAAGACACTAATCGTTTTTTGTTCGTTTTGCGTGTTCCTTCAAAAATTCCTCTGGCATCATCAAGTTAATAATGGAATTTGGTAGTTTTGACCTCACTCTTCTCTTTCCGTTTAACGAGGTGAGTTATTTTAAACATTCCTTAACATTCCAGCCCATTTTATGAAAAAAATAGAACACATTGGCATTGCAGTACGGGACTTAAACAGCAGTAATGAGTTATTTAGAGCACTTTTTGGTAAAGCTCATTACAAAATTGAAGCTGTTGATTCAGAAAATGTAAACACTTCTTTTTTTAAGGTAGGCCCTAATAAAATTGAGCTCCTGGAAGCCACTAGCCCTAGCAGCCCAATTGCAAAATTCATTGAAAAGCGGGGAGAAGGTATACATCATATTGCCTTTGAAGTAAAGGATATTCTAAAGGAAATGAAACGGCTAGAATCAGAAGGCTTCAGACTCTTAAACGAAAAACCGAAAAGAGGGGCGGATAATAAACTTGTGTGTTTTATTCACCCAAAAAGTGCAAACGGTGTATTAATTGAATTATGCCAAAGTATACAGGACGCTGACCTTTAACCCCTAAATATTCCGTATGGATTATTACATCTATGCAATTGCAATCTTAGGCGGATTAGCCGCAGGATTTATCAATACGCTTGCAGGAAATGGCTCTGCCATAACCTTAACTATTCTTACAGAAATCATAGGCCTTCCCGGTAATCTTGCGAATGGAACGAATCGAGTAGGAGTACTAGCAAACAGTGCAATGGCTAGCTGGGTATTTCATAAAAACGGTAAATTAAAACTAGACCGGGGCTTACCCTATATCATACCTACTCTGATTGGAGCAATAGTAGGGGTGATTGCAGCAGTCATGATAAGCAATGAACAGTTTAAAGTGATCTTTCGCTTTTTAATGATTCTAATGTTAGTGGTTATCCTGGTTAAACCAAGCCGTTGGTTAAGAGACACCGATACCTCTCTAAAACCAAATCTATGGCTGGTCGTTCCTATTTTTTTAGCGCTTGGATTTTATGGTGGATTCATACAAATGGGCATGGGTATTTTTTTCCTGGCGGCAATGGTACTTGGTGCGCGCTTTAGTATCACAGAATCAAATGGGATAAAAGTCTTTGTCGTTCTCCTTTACACTTTTATTGTCCTGGCTATCTTTCAATGGAAAGGATTGATAGAATGGCGTATTGGTTTAGTCCTGGCAGTAGGTCAAACCATTGGCGCCTGGTTAGCTGCTACCTTTGCATCGAAATACCCCAAGGCTGATTTTTATGCTTATATACTTGTGGTAGTTGTAGTCATCTGGGCCATTATAAAAATGTTTGGAGGTTTTGATTTCTTGTTTTAGCTATGATTTGCGTATTTTCAATAGGAAAACCTAACTTTTATAAAATCAAAACAAACGTATTATGGCTTATTTAGAAATTCTAATTGGGGCAATTGCAGCTTTTGCATTAGGCTCACTTTGGTACACGGCTTTATTTGGTAAAGCCTGGCAAGCAGAGACTGGACTTACCAGCGAGCAAGCACAGTCCAATATGGCACTTACACATGGGCTTGCTTTTGTTATGATGTTCATCTTATCTTATGCGGTAAATTATATTGTAAACCTACACGATTTATCGGAACAAACTTTTACTCATGGTGCATTACATGGCGCTATGGCAGCTGGTCTGTATTGTGTTCCAGCTATTGCAATAAATTACCTTTACCAGCGAAAATCTTTAAAATTATTCTTAATCGATGGGGCTTATGTCATTTGCTTTTTAGCCTTATCGGGTGGGATCATGGCAGCCTTAAAACTTGGGGCTGCATAAAAATAATACTTCTCCCGGCGGGATGCCGGGAGAAGCGATTAATCTACTATTCTCTCTATAAGTCGTAAAGTAGGCTGAATTAATTAATCCTGTAATTTTACAAAATGACCAGTCCATAAAACTCCTGCCTTGCCCTGGATGGTTACGTAATACATTCCAGCATGACCTTGTCCACGATCAATATTAAAAGAAATAATATTAAGTCCTGCGTTAGCATTATATCGAATCTTTTCAACTATCTCTCCGGTTACTGAAAACACATCAATCAAAAGTAAACCTTCATCTACAGATTCCAATACGAGTTCGAATTCTCCTAGCCCCGGATTTGGTTGGATCCAGATATTAGGATATTCTTCTTGAAACGCTTCTCCACTAATTCGAGCACCATCATTTCCTCCGCAAGAAAGTCCGACAGAGCAACCATCCCAATATTCATTGATTACCGTAACAGCCTCCGTCAGCATTCCAGCAATTTCACAGTCTGGATTAGCCAGGCAATTATTTACCTCTTCTAAAAGGTCTACAACTTGTAGTTCATCATCTTCTAATAATCCTAAAGCACTATACAACCCGTTGGGCAGGTCAATGCATCCTGTCGTCAAGTTATAATTCCCTAAGCAAATTTCTTCTGGATCTGTAGGGTCATTACAACTCATATAGTTACTGTACCAGATATTAAGTTGTAAAGCTATTGCATTCGTAGCTAAGTTATTTTTAAGTCTTCCACTTTTATGTTGGTAGGCCTTGGGATAAGGAATACAATCAACGATGTCAGCTTCTACAGCTCCTAAATCAGGAAGTGGATTCGGTCCTCCTGCCGAAGGCAATAGATCCAGAATACATTTAGGGTCAGTTATCGTTAATGCATTTTCACTAAGATTACCTATAGTTAGGCTACCCCCGTTTTGGGTCATCAGTTGATCCAGTATCTCCAAAGTAGTTGCTTTTCCATCTTCATCATCCCAAGGGTATTGTCCTCCGGCATTACCCCAGCCTCCTTGCGTAAGTGTGCAAAATTCATGGCATGCTCCCTGATATGTAATGGACCATAATTCTTCTGTAGCAGGGTCACAAGTATTCCCTACCCAAAAGGAATAAGTAACAGAAAACTCATTATCTAAACACACAATAACATCCTCATCCAATCCTATAACTTCCTCTAATGTTATGATTATGTCTTCTTCACATGTAACAGGGTCATCTACTACATTATAAAACTCTTCCAGTTCAATCAGAAGATCATCCCAACAAGGTACATCATCTATACAGGAGATATCCTCCCCTTCAACATCCGAAGGGCATAATACACTTTCCTCTTCTGAGGGGACACATTCCTCTGCTTCCTCCGTCCCGGTACATGCAATATCTACTTCACATCCATCCCAATACTCATTGATTGCAGTAATTGCCTCAGTTAAAGTTCCTGCACTTTCACAGTCGGGATCGGCCAGGCAATTATTTGCCGCATCCAATAAATCTTGTACAGTAATAATTGTTTCTGAAAGTTCTTCAGGGAGGTCTATACATCCATTTGTTAACTCATAATCTCCTAAACATAAACTCTCTGGATCATCCGGATCACAGCTCATTGTTTCACTGTATCGGATATTCAAAGTTAGTACAATAGTATTTGTCGCTAAATTATTCCTAAGTCGTCCACTACCATGGTGATATTCATCAGGATAAGGGATACAGCTGATTTCATTCGCAATTACTGAACCTAAATCTGGTAATGGCTTAGGTCCTCCTGCTGAAGGTAATAGCTCAAGGACACAGTTAGGGTCTGTAATTGTAAGCGCATTCTCTGATTCATTTCCAATAGTAATCCCATCTCCTATCAAAGCGCTTATAATTTCTAAAGTTCCAGCCTTTCCATCTTCATCATTCCAGGGATATTGTCCTCCGGCATTACCCCAGCCTCCTTGGGTGAGGGTACAGAACTCGTAACAGCTGCCAAAATAAGTTATAGTGCACTCTTCGCATTCAGCACAGGGATCACAATTATCAACTGTACATCCAAAACAAACACGATAAGTATAACTCATTGAGAACGCTCCATCAGCGCAAACTAAATCGTTATCTTCTGTACCTGGCCCATTAGTTTCCACTAATAAAATCGAAATATCATCTTCACAGATTAACGGATCATCTACAAAGTCACTCCCTATATAATAATCCTCCAGATCTAATAGTAAGTCTTCCCAACAAGGCACATCATTAATACAATTTACTTCTCCTCC
>JAHDHW010000135.1:0-10425 GCA_020631105.1 Saprospiraceae bacterium
CATGATCAATCTCGCAGCACCATCAGGCGAATTGGCATCTGTCGTGAATGCTGACCTACCAATTGCAAGTAATACGTACCCCCAGTCAACTTTCGAACATCCAATGGGATGATGTTCACACCTTTCTCAAGGTTTAATTGATAACTGGCTTCTAAGCCTCCCAGGAGATTATAAACCTGCAACACCTGACTCTTTTCTAACTCAGCATGAAGGATGACTTCTACCCTTCCACTAATGGTTGGGTTTGGGCGAACGGAGCTTAACTGCACTGGTAAGCCCGGAGTCGCAGGGTTTATAAAAGCATTATTACCGGATGCACCCGGAACATTAAAACTATCTTCAAAAAGGCATATTGGATTCCAACTGGCGTCAAATAATTGAATCTGCACAAAGTAACTTCCTCCGGCTAGACCATCTACCGTTACCACATCATCACAATTAGAGCCACTACATTCGAATGCTGTACTCCAGGTCGGAGTAAAGATTTTCTGTATACGGATTGGTGCATTCATATTGGTCAATGTAATGCTACCAGGATTGATGGTTACATTGATCTGGCTACAAGGATCTGTTTCCCCTTCCGTAACCGTAAAGGATTGTATAGCGATATTATTCCCTTCATTACTTTCAGTAATATCCTCATCAGCATCTACTTTGACAATGAGATAATAATCACCAACTGGTAGGTTAGCCGGAATAGTTAGTGCGCCCGCTACATTCGCTTCAGCGAAACCAGCTTGCCAGTTTCCGGTTGGGATGATACCATCTTGAATATCATCCGCACTAAGTGTATTATTTGACGAGATAAAACTCTTAATATTAAAATTACCATTGGCATCTCCTGCCCCAATGTTTCTCAGATCAATTTCATAATTCATCACTGAACCGCTTTCAACTGATGGATTTTGAATATCTAAATTAAGCGCAGTTAAATCGGGCAAATCATTATTATCCGAGATCACCGTAACATCAAATGTACAGCTTCTATTCACCTGGCAAAAAGCAGCAGGCCCCAGTAATAAAACTTCACGGAAAACGGTAGTCGTCCCAATAGGGAACTCACTTCCACTTGGCAAACCAGAAGAAAGATCATTATTGGTCGGAGTACCGTCGCAATATGAACTTAGCATTGGTTCATCGTAATTGACAACTGCACCTGAAGCAGATGTTGCAGTAACTGTGATATTCTCCGGGCAAATCAATTGGGAAGGTTCAGGGGTTACTATAACGAAGAAAACACAAAACTGCTCGTTTCCACATGCATCAGTAATCTTGTAAACAACTGGTGTTCCACCTGCTGATACAGTAAAATTAGATCCAGGAGCTGGACCTTCAATTTGTGTAATAGTGAGCCCTCCTTGTGCACAATCTGTTGTCGCTGTAGGCGGAGTCCAGTTATAGCTTGCTTCATAGTCATTGGCAGCAAGTCCTACTAAACTTACATCTGTAGGGCAATTAAATACCGCAAATCCAATATTCGTTTCATCATCCGTACTTGCTTCATCATCTTCATTTGCCACTGGCGGTGTACCGTTACCTGGACTTGAATCACTATCCTCTTCATTCGCTGAGGTCACCTGCGCATAAGCAACGGGAGCTTCTGGCGACAATAAGAAGTAATTGACAGTCAGGCTTACTGAAGTACCAGCGGGAATAGAGTTAATACTCCAAAGTTGTGAGGCAAAAGGATCAAAGCTTCCGCCATCAATCGAGAAAGGATCAGCACCAACATACACCACTCCATCCGGAGCTTGAAAGTCTACTACCACTCCGGTAGCTGTTTCAGGACCATCATTGGTCAGCGTGGCGACCACAGAATAATTACTCCATTGACTTGGGTTTTCAGTTGATTGCGAAAGTGATAACTCAAGGTCAATTTCACCTCCATTATTTCCTCCGTTAATGCTTACAATAAAAGAACAGGTCTCCACATTACCACAATTATCAGTGATCTCAAAAGTAACAGTATAATCAAAGCCAATTGCAACGGAAGAACCATTATTAGGCCCCGCAGTTTGTACAATTGATACATTGCCATCAGAACATGTCGTAGATGCTGTCGGAAAATCAAAATCAATCTGCCAAAAGTCACCACTACCAGAAGGGGCAGTAATTGTTTTATCAACTGGACAGTTGACAGTAAGTACACCGGTGTTATTATCTCCACATTCAGGGGCAAGTTCACCATCAGCAGTGACTTTTAATAGCGCCACTTGTTGTGGTAGAAATTGTCCGAAATTATCAAACCCTAATAAAGATCCGACAAATAAAAACCCTCCATCACTTGTAATGTTTCCCGCTTGAAGGGTCCACGATTCATCATCTATTGAATTATTAAATACCACATTACCATTGGCGTCTAATTTTGAAAATCCAAAAGCATTTAATGAAGGAAAACTACTAGTATTAAAAAAACGCGATCCAAACACTACTCCACCATCAGGTGTTGGTATAAGCTTGGTCACATATCTTTGAATAGTAAAATCCCCCCCTGGATCCAATAAATCCTTAAAATCGTCCGCATAAATCACCGTACCATCTGCCGCAAATTTTGATAATCTCCCAATACTGTTATCCGTAACCGCTACATAAATTGCAGAACCATCAATTGTTGTTTCAATTGCCGTAACATCAGTAGAAGGAAGATCGCTTGCTAAGGATTTTGTCCATTCAAGATTTCCATTCTGGTCTACTTTAACCAAACTTAAATGATTAGATCTGAATTTCTGGTAATAATATCCGCCATTACCGTCTGAATGCGGATCAAAAAAAGAAACGATATCTCCATTTGGCACAGGATCAAAAATGGCCTGATTGACTTTATCACCAGCTTGATTCAGCTTGATAAAAAATGGTCTTCGGGAAAAGCCAATGATCACAGTCCCGTGAATGAAGTAGCCATTTAAACCGATGGGTTGTTCTTTAGAAGAAGATATACTTATTCCATTCACTTCACCTAAACCAGGATCTAGCTCAATTATTTTGGAAAAATCTTCTGTTCCATCAGCCATAGTTCTCGTGACCACAAACGTGCCCACTTCACCTGCCTCAAAATCTGAAACGGAGATTGTCGGGCCACTAACATTCGAACTTGGCCCCGTTTGTATACCAGTTTGTTCTCCCGTAAAATCAGTGGATATTGTTGTTGTATTACCAGATTCACTTACCTCCACAACATATCCTTCATCTGTTTCAAAAACCTTTTGATTATTTGACGGATCAACATCATAAGTCTTTAAAAATCCACAACCCTCTCCATTATCAACACCATACAGCGTGAATCGCCCTACAATAATGTTATTATTTTCATTGGATTCCGTTACACTGTTTTGCTCATCTAATACCAGGATTAAATAGTATTGTCCAACATTCAATTGACTTGGAGGTAAGAAAGATTGAAAAGTCCCTGCAATCGGGTAATTTGTATTAGCATTAAAAGACAATAAAAAATTTGCCCCTTCAACATCATCTGCACTCAGGTATTTATCTGTACTAAAATATACTCTGGAAGAAAACGTCCCTGTAGTCGTCGAACTACCTAAGTTTCCAATCTCTACCTCATAATTAACTACATCAAAATTGCCGGTAAAAGGAATTGCCGGGTTAAGAATATTCAAGTTTTCAACCACTAAATCCGCTAAGTCAGGTTGACCAGAAGATGGTCGCACACAATAAGAATCAAAACGCACTTGAGCCTGTGCCGTACATCGTCCTCCAACTTCCATGGCCACTGCTCCGGAAGGTGCAATCGACGTACTTTCATAGCGTACCCATTGACCATCAGCTGAAGTAATTAATGATGGCTCTGATAGCACATTACCATTTGCATCTAAATATCGAAAATATGGTGCTCCTTCTCCCTCTCCTTCATTCACATAAGCACTGAAATCATAAGATTGGCCTGCTTGAATATCAATGGTTTGATAGAAACATCTATCATCTGGGCCTCCTCCTTGCACGCTTATACCACTAATCCCTTGATAGGCTAAACTGGTTCCACCTGAAGAAGCATTCGCTAAAATATTCCAACTATTAAAACTTAGCTCAAAACCCGGGTTCGGGAGAATATTATCCTCGCAGATAACTTCCAGATTATTACAATTGCCAAAATTACTAACCAGCGAAACATTATCAGAATCACCACCTTCAGAATCAGATACGGTAATAAAGCTAAGAGATCCACTTGTACTAAAAGGTCCTATTTCGAGCACCGAACCATAAGCAGCACTTTGTCCATTATAACTAAAGCTCGGACTACATGCGATTCCTTCCGTTACCTCAGCCGTCAAGTCTAAAGTAAAAGTATCATCAGCACCATTATTCGGTGTACCGTTATCATTACAATTTATAGCCGTTAATGCTGCTTCAATCTCACACACTTCCATACCACCTCCGGTACTTGCCTCATCATCTTCATTTACAGACGGAGGTGTACCGTTACCTGGGCTAGAGTCACTATCTTCTTCATTCGCTGAGGTCACCTGCGCATAAGCGATCGGAGCCTCTGGGGCTAAAAGAAAATAATTGACGGTTAAGGTAGCAGAGGTGCCGGCCGGGATTGCATCAATGGTCCAGAGTTGGGTAGCGAAAGGATCAAAGCTTCCTCCATCAACACTAAATGGATCTGCGCCCACGTATACCACACCGTCTGGCGCTTGAAAATCTACCACTACCCCGGTGGCCGTTTGTGGCCCTTCATTAGTTATCGTAGCAACTACTGTATAATTGCTCCATTGACTAGGGTTAGCATCTTCCTGAACTAAAGATAACTCCAGATCAATCCCATTTATAGGATTGAAAAGTAGCGCTCCTTCATCTGAAGATTCAGTAATAATCAATTTATTATCAAGAGTAGATATTTTGGAAAAAGTACGGCTGTAACCGCAATTAATTAAAATCAATGCCAGCAGCACTAAGCCATACTTTTTGGCATTTAAAAAGTTGTAGTTGTTCATATTTCTGTTCATTTATTTTTGCTGTTTATATAAATACTAATAATAGGACATAATTAAATACAAAGCGGTAAATCTACCTACCCAAGTGGCTACAAAAAAGACATTAACTGGCACAAAAGCGATATCACAACGCAAATAGCGCAGGTATTACATCTTAAATTTATAACAAACTGCTTGAGTTTTATATCAAGACTAACCTTATTCAAGGTCAGTAGTAATATTTAACATATCAGTATAAAACATTCCTCTTATGCTAAACACATAAGATTTTCGGATAAAAAACTAATCGGTTGTTGTGTGAAAAATGCTTTAAAATAGTACGGACCAGATACTGAAGTTGTTCAATAATTCATCGCAGGTACCTTTAGCGTTTTTTGATCAACTTCTTTATATGATTTTATCGACAAAGTATTTAATGCACGATTAATTTACCTGCATTTAATTTGTTCGATGAGGTATATATTCGATAGAAGTATATACCGCTAGTTAAGTTACCTTTCCTTATCGTAAACTTATTATTTGTCTGTTGAACATTACGCAAAATCCTTCCCTGCATGTCATATATCTGCAAATAATATTCTTGTGCAGTACTATCTTCCACTTCTATCACCGTTGCATCACTAAACGGATTTGGCTGGATACTGACGCTGAGGAAGTTTGCCTTATGAATATCTTTAGTGCCTACTACAAACTCCAAATAATCCTCTTTGATCGTATGAAATGACTCATCCGTAATAATGGGCTCATTAAAATCAAAATATATCGCTGCGCTATTTCTAATTACGGTACCTAGTGGCAAATCAGCCCGAGGACTAATTTTGAATTCCACAAAACCATTGGAAGCAGGTTCATTCACATTACTATCCGGCAGCATGATATTTTGAAAATTGAATACGAGTTCTTGCGTTCCTCTCAATTCATAAGTATATGCATGACTACTGGCTCCTGCCTGAAAAGTGGAAACATCTAAATCTGTCGTCAGACTATCCCTGATAATTACCGTAAATGCAGTATCCGTTCCTGTATTTTGAAATCGAATCATATACTCAATTGACGTTCCGGGTTCGATGATATGCTCATCGCCATAGCCAAGTGGAAATCCTCTTTTGTCGTTCGGATCATAAGAACTTACTGCAACCGGACAATCTACATCCAAATATGGATCAGCATCATTCAAAGGGAATTGGTTGGAAAAGCCGATACTAAATTCTTCATTATCATTTTGTCCACATCCTTCGACTATTCCGATTGGCAGGGATTGCCCGGGTGCGCCTTCTACCTGTTCTGCAATCATCGTAAAGGTCGATCCATTGCCTTCAAATTTAATATCTTCAAAATCCCCTTCATCAAGGTTAACAGAATCCACAACTTGTAATATGACATCTTCCACGATAATATATCGACTGAAGTCATCCATATCCCCATCTCCAATATTCTCGATCTTAAATTTTACACTATCGTTCTCACAAGCACTCGTGATCTCAAGGTAGGCGCCACTCCAGAGGCTGGAAATCGGCGAACAAAGAGAATCTGGGTAAGCATGTGCTTCCATACAATAGGCCGCTCCCACTGTGGCATCACAATCAAGGAATAGATTTACTACAAATTCACCACATTCTAAAGGAGCAAGGTCACCAATTTGAAATCTATACACGCCGCCTCCCAAACTATCAAAAGGAATACTGGAACTAAGAGGTGTTATCAGCGAGTCATAAGTAATATCAATATAAGCTTCAGGAGCATCGACCGTCCCAAGGTTGCAGTAATTAATATAGCTTGGTCGCTCAAAACAAGGCCGGATAGTCGGTGTGGTTTGACTAAGCACAATATTCGGACATTCAATGGCCTTCTGGACAGCAAAATCAAGGTTCGCAAACGTATCGACTTCTGCAAAATCAATGATTACATCATTATCACAAACCTCCCAATAATCATTAGGCCTTGCCAGACTTAAGCTATAAGTACCAACATCTGCCGGGAGGCTATAACTCCCAAAGGCATCCGTAATACCTACAAATACGTTCTCTTCATTTTGAGCAGTAACTATCCAATTCTCCAAAGGCTCTTCTCCCCCATCGATCAGGCAATTATCTGTGCTATCAATTGCTACATTCCCACTAATTATATTAGGGTAAATACGTCCCTGAGGATCAGTCTTAAATATATAATTCCTTAAACTAGGGGTTTGCCATTCTCCGACGACCAGATAGCCTTGATCATTCCCACGTGCTAATCCATACGGAAAGATACTGGCCGGATGATGGTCATAAACCTCTAACCAAAGTACTTCTCCTTCAGGAGAGGTCTTCAAAAGTCCTACACCACTAATTTGAGGAAAATATAAAAGAGTTGTAATTCCATCTTCATCACTAATCAAATCAAATATTCCTAAAAATTCCTGATCCGAATTCCACAAAGTATCTACTGTTGTCGCTCCAGTAGCAGTTTCAACGTAAGTCTGTTTGATCCCATTATTATTCGGACTCGGCATGTGGTTAACCACTACAAAATCACCATTGTCTAATAGCGTAATTCGTCCGACGTCTCCGGTATATAAATTGGAATATGATTGGCTACTTACTAATTCGCCTTGAAGGTTGAGTCTGTATAATATCCAGCTATTCGTTTCTTCTTGAGTGTCAATGATTAGATCTCTTAAAACATATTGATCATTGATACGAAATAACTCATAACTATTATCAGCTGGCACTTCCGCAACATTTGAACTTAATAAGTTGCCTTCTGAGTCAATACTTTCAATTATTGTACTCCCGTCAATTGCCTTATAACTAAAGGTGGTCTCTGTGCCTTCAATTATTAATCCTCTTAAAAAGGTATTAATGGGACTATTTACATCTACAATGTAAGTCCATAGTGTCTTCCCCGCCAGATTGATTTTATAGATAAAGTGCTTATGGTACAATTCTCCATTTACCTCTATCTGCTTGTCATCGTAAACAATAAAACTTCCATCACCCGTTTCATAGACTCTTGAAATTAAACTTGCGCTTGGTGATGGAAAGGTACGCTTCCACATTTCATCGCCATCCTTATTTAGCAACCGGATATAGTCTTCGACATTTGATCCAGCAGCATCCACCTCCGCACCAGTGACGAAGATGTATCCATTTTGGGCCTGAGTAACAAAGCGAGCAGTATGGTATTGTCTTTCCCCAATAACCTTTTCCCAGCCTTGTGCAGATAGGACACCTGCCAGGAGCATAAGAAAAAAGAATACAATTTTTGTGCGTTTGTTCACTTTTAAGCTTGTTTTGGCCGAAATGAGATTAACAACTTGCTAAACAGTAAACAAATATCCTCCAATAAAACCAGCAAAACAATAACAAATATTCTTTTTTGCAGAAATAAATCATACATCTGTAAACATAATTAATTGATTATCAGAATATAATATTCTATTTTTGTAGAAATTATTAATAACAAATGTCTAACTTTAAGCTATTTGATGTCACTCAAAGCCTGACGAATCAGGAGATCACTCAAATTCGAAAGATTTTGCGCTCTCCCTTTTTCACGCATAGGGAAGATTTATTGCTCCTTTTTAACGCTTTGACGAGTAATAAAAAGCATAATCAATCACTGGAAAACCTATTTGAAATTGTCTATCCTGGCAAAAACTGGGATTATGCTCGTATCCGCAACTGCATGAGTGATTTATTGAGTAGAATCGAAGAATGTTTATTAATCAATTATTACCGATCAAATCCCATTAAAAACCAGTTAATCCTGGCAGATATTTATCGAAGAAGAAACCTTGAAAAAGGATTTAGCAGTACTATCGTTAAATCCGCAAAATCTATTAAAAAAAGTGCAATAAAAAATGCTGATTATTTTGATGCATTGTTAGACTACTATACCATAAATATGCAATATAGCTCAAGCACGAAAAGAAGTGCAGATCTATTTTTGCAAGAGGTTTCTGATACACAGGATGCCTTGTATCTCGTCAAAAAACTCCCCGTAATCTGTGCACAATTAGCACATCAGCTGGTTAGAAAAAAAGAATACGATTTAGGTTTACTCAGCGGTGTTACAGATTTGATAGAACAAGAGCAATTTCTAAAGATTCCTTCCATTGCTATTTATTATTATTGCTTCAAGTTTCTCACTGACCCCAATCAGATGGAATATTTCGAAAAATTCCTAAGCCTTCTCGAAAACTACCGGGATCAATTCGATATTGCTGAACTGGAAGCACCTTATCGCTTAGCAATCAACTTCTGTATCCGTAAGTCAAACGAAGGCGTAGAATCCTTTAGAAGAACAAGCTGGGAATTATACAAAGAAGGCATTTCCTCAAAAATTCTTTTAGAGAATGATTACATCCCACGCTTCACATTTAATAATACCATCGCTGCAGCTTTACGGCTCAATGAACTTCAGTGGATCGAATCCTTCATTAAGGAAAACGCCCATTTATTGGACGAAGAGTTTCGCGAAGCGACCATCAATTTCAATCTGGCAAGACTGGAATACGCCAGAAATAATTTTGACCAGGCTCTACTTCATATTCAAAAGGCAGAAACCAAAGATGTCATGAACAACATGATCTCCAAAATTCTCTTGACCAAAATATATATGGAAATTGGTGCTATTGATACATTCGTATCTCACCTGGATAGCTTCGAACAATTCATCCGAAGAAATAAAGTAAGTCAGTACCACTTAAAAAATATCCTAAGCCTGGTAAAGTATTGCAGACGTATTATCGTTCTCCCTTCTTTTGAAAAATCAAAAAAGGATAGACTCAAACAAGCAATCATTGATGAACCTATCCTTTCTGAGCGCTCCTGGCTACTCTCCAAAATCAATAGTTAGTCCCTAAGCACAACCATCCGTATTGGCATCTGCCTGCTGTGTTGTCCTTCAAGCTGTAAGAAGTAAGTTCCTGCTGTCAGCTTACGAACATCCAGCGACACCCTGTTCCAGCCTTCTTCAAGGTATAATTGATGAGTCTCTTCCAGTCCTCCCAGCAGGTTAAATACATTGACTTGCTTTTGTATTTCCAGCTGACTATAAATTATAATATCCGCTTGTCCATTCAGCACCGGATTAGGTTGTATGCTAGAGATCTGCACTGGCATTCCAGCGTAATACTGTCGGGCGAAGCCCTGCGGAGTCGATCCGGGAGGAACCTCAGCGAATTCTTCAAAAATACAGAGTGGATTCCAATTGACATCAAACAATTGGACTTGCACAAAATATGTCCCTCCTGGCAGATCATTTATAATACTTGGGTCATCACAATTGGCATCCACACAGTCTAGCACCGTATTCCAGTTTGGGTTAAATATCTTTTTTATAAAATGCGGAGCAGCTACATTGGTGATCGCAATCATCCCCGGATTCACGGTAAAGTTAATGGCGGCACAAGGATCGTCAACATCTCCTGGAGTCACTACAAATGACTTTACCCCAATGTTATTATTTTCATTGCTTTCAACAATAT
>JAHDHW010000135.1:10525-14388 GCA_020631105.1 Saprospiraceae bacterium
GTCACTACAAATGACTTTACCCCAATGTTATTATTTTCATTGCTTTCAACAATATCATCATCCGCGTCTAATTTGACAATTAGAAAATAAGGTCCAGTAGGGAGATTATCCGGTATGGTCACGGCTCCACTTACATTTTCCTCCAGAAAGCCAACCGGCCAGTTACCTGTCGGTAGAACCCCCTCTTGTATATCATCGGCTGATAATTGAGGATCAGTCGAAATATAAGTTTTAACGGTAAATAAACCATTAGCTGGCGCATTGCCAATATTCGCTAAATCGATCTCGTAATCTAGAACTGCTCCCTGCTCAACTTCATCACTCAACAATTCATAATTGGTAAATGCCAATTCTGGTATTTCTTCTTCAAAGCATTCAACATCTTCAACGATATCAAAACTAGTAAAGGGGGTAGAACATCCCGGAAAACCTAAATCGTAAATAGTTGAACCAACGGAAACCATATATCGAGGAACTGGCCCAACCGTAAATGTACCGTCTCCCTCTCCTGAGGTATTCGGCGGATTATATAATTCAAAGAATACTTTCCATCCATCCGGTGCACCGCTGACTTCGACTTCAAAGAAAAACTCATCAAGCGCCGGGCTAATATTTGGATCAGGATCAGAGACACATTCAACGTTCAAAATCTCTACCGACAGTTCACAAGGGCGTCCCGGAAACTCAGAAATTTCATCATCTTCTGCCGAGTATCCATTACCTGGAACGGAGTCTAAATCCGGTTCGTTTTGAGTTTCTACCTGGGCACTTAATTTAAAGGAGCCTGTATTTGGATTTAGAAAAAACCGTAGTTGCAAAGTCAGCTCTTGCCCTGCGTTTACAGTGCCTATCGTCCATTGTTCCGTTAGCGGATCAAAGGATCCTTGTTCCGCAATCGGAGGATAAAAATTACTCAAGTTTGCTCCATTGAATTGGGTTACTTCTACACTTACGCCAGTTGCGGGAATACTTCCGGCATTTTTAACGGTAAGGATTAAATCAAAATCATTGGATTGTCCAAAGTTACCAGATTGTTCTATCCTTGCCTCTAGTTCCATATCTACAAATTCAGGAGTAACATCATCCGTCGTATTCGCTTCATCATCCTCATTAACGAGCGGAGGGGTACCGTTACCTGGACTAGAGTCAATATCTTCTTCATTCGCAGAGGTCACCTGCGCATAAGCGGCTGGCGCCGCAGTCTCCAGTAAGAAATAATTAACCGTAAGACTAACAGAAGTCTGCGCCGGAATACTACCTACAGTCCATAGTTGCGAAGCAAATGGATCAAAAGTTCCTTGCTGAGCACTAAATGGATCTGCGCCAACATAAACCACTCCATCCGGTTTTGAAAAGTCAACTACTACCCCAGTTGCCGTCTCCGGGCCATTATTGGTGATCGTCGCCACTACAGAATAGCTTGACCATTGACTAGGATTTTCTGTCGTTTGATTTAGACTTAATTCCAAATCAATTGCTCCATCCACTGTATCACCTTCCTCAACGATTACATTAAAAATGCAATTATCAATAAATCCATAACAAGAGGTCGCGCTATAAGAAACCAGCGTTGTACCAATCGGGAATTCACTGCCTGAAGGGAAACCTACATTTAGACTTACTGTTGGGTCTGGACTTCCAGCAGGGCAATTGGTTTCGTCAAACGTAAAGTTATCATCCCAGGTAGCAGCTGCCGAATTTGCCCCTGGCGCTGCCTCGACAACTACTACAAACGGACAATTCGTAAAATTAAATTGATGAGGGAAGTATTCACGAGTGTAGGTATAGGAGCAAGTTTCTACCAAACCACAGTCCGTCATAAATGTAAAACTTAGTAAAGCGCTACCAATGCCCGAAACGCTTAGCGGGCCACACAGCCCTCCTTCCAAGTCGCTAATTGCAATATTCCCATCGAGTACTTCATATTCAAAAGAGATATTGGTATCACCACTTTGACAATTGGTGAGATAGGAAGGAACCTCAGCATTAGTGACGTTATCACAAGGATCTACTGAGGGTGGTTGACTAGGATTCGGTATCTGAACAAGCACATCCTCCGGGCATTCAACATCAATAAAAATATCCGGATCGCTAAAAGTAACCGTCACATTATAAACATTATTTGATTCATTAGACTCTTCAATGTAATTGAAGACATCCACTATAAAATTTACCGGATAGGTTCCGGGGAACCAGCTAAGATTGATTTCATCTGTGTAGGTCACTGAAGCTCCTGGCTGGATGATAATATCTCCGTAGGTTTCAATTGACCCGGTCTGATTGCCAGCGACTCCGACTCTGGTTGAAATATAATCTTCAGAATAAACTCCCGGTCCGTTATTCGTAACTGTAATCGTAATGTCTACTAATCCTCCCGAAAAATCCGGAGGTAAGACTACATCCGTTATTTCAAGATCAGGCAGATCCAAGGGAGGCTGGTCAGCGTCTACCAGACCTATCCCTGCACCATAACGGTTGTCCACTACGTAGGCATCACCTTCTGCATCCAGCACAAACACTAGGTAATAGCCGCCAGTTTGCTGGTCCAAAGGCACCTCTGCCACTCCATTAACAACTAAAACCTCTCCTGCTTGAATAATGGGTACTTCAATTTCGTCAATGCTTGTTTGACCAGAAGTCGAAGCGTTAGTTGCCCCTAAGCGAACCGATAGGTTTTTTGGGATACTATTTCCAGAACCGAGATTTTGAATTGTACAGCTGTATTCAAAACTAGATCCAGTTTCCACCACCGCAGGAAATTCAGCATCCAATATTTTGTTATCATACCCCAAGAGGTTGTTAACGATTTCTACTGCTTCAACAGTAAAATTATTTGTCAAATTATCATCCAAAGAAAAGTCATCAATCTTAGTAATTAAATAATAATCTCCGGACTGTGGATTTGCGGGAAAGGATAAATTTACCGTCCTTAAATTAGGGCTTGTATTATCTATTTGAAAAATACCATCATTCCCTACTGGTAAATCTCGATCATCCAATACTGCATCCCTGGATAGATAAGTTCGGGATCCGTTGATTGAGCTTCCTCCGTAGTCACCTGAAACCACGGCGACTTCGTATTCAATTGAATATGCCGAACCTTGATTTAAGACTATCTGGCTTGGTACATTCGTATAACTCACTTGCAGATCATAAGAGGTATCAAAAGGATTACCATATAAAACAAGATAGTCCATATCATCCTCAAAAGGAGCGAACCGTGGGTTATTATTCCCTGTTTGAGAATCGAGGTCAGGCCCATCCATTTTAAAGATTTCTGCGAAGAAGAAAGCATCACTGGTCCCCAATAAAAAGTAATGCAAATCTAATGTTGCAGAAGCGCCTGCCTCCAAAGTTTCGATCAGCCACTGTCCAGAACTTTCTGTACCAAGACTGGCATCCGGTGGATTTCCACCTTGCGCGACCAGCTCCCCGTTCCCCTGATAATACAATCTTACATTATTCGCATTAATAGCCCCTTCATTGACTATCGTCAATCGAACATCAAAGTTGGAATAAATTTCAGGCTGAGGAGTCTCTGTAGAAAAAGACAGTTTTAAATCAACACCTTGATCTTGTTGACAAAAACCTATGCTGTAATAAAACAGGCACATTAGCATTAGGGGAAAATACTTGTTCATAACTTTAGTTTTGTTTTAGTAAAATAGCTGTAATACATTCCAAAGGCGTACTTGACCATTCCGTCAAAGAACCCTGCAACAAAAGAATCTTGTTGTTAACTAGTAAAGGTTGTATAACTTAGATGAGTACCATAGTAAGTAGCCGTATAAAATATTTTGATAAGGATTGATAAGTCGAAAAGTGATTGACTTACACGAATGAATCTTCATTTTTTGACTTAT
>JAHDHW010000136.1 GCA_020631105.1 Saprospiraceae bacterium
CTTTGTGAGAAAAAATGAATGAAAAGAAAAAAGGCTAAGCAACAATATCGTCACTTAGCCCAGTTTTATATTAGCACTTATGATCTTTCTTATAAGTGTATTACTTCGCCGTAAGCCGCAGCCGTTGCCTCCATTACTGCCTCACTCATGGTTGGGTGAGGGTGGACAGTTTTAATGATTTCATGGCCAGTAGTTTCTAATTTACGGGCAGCAACTACCTCAGCGATCATTTCGGTTACATTATAACCAATCATGTGAGCGCCGAGCCACTCTCCATATTTCGCATCAAATATTACTTTGACAAAACCATTCTTCGCTCCGGCAGCACTCGCTTTACCTGATGCAGAGAAAGGAAACTTACCCACTTTGATATCATATCCTGCTTCCTTTGCGGCAGCCTCAGTATAGCCAACGGAAGCAATCTCCGGAATACAATAAGTACAGCCAGGGATATTGTTATAATCAATCGTTTCTGGATGGTGACCTGCGATTTTTTCAACGCAGGTAATGCCTTCTGCACTGGCAACATGCGCAAGTGCTTGGGTAGGAATGACATCACCGATGGCATAGATACCCGGAACGTTTGTTTGATAATAATCATCAACCTGAATCAAACCACGTTCAGTTTTAATACCCAGAGTTTCTAATCCGATATCTTCGGTATTTGGTGTAACTCCAGCCGCAGAAAGCACCACATCACATTCAATGATTTCTTCCTTATTAGTCTTGCGGTTTTTAGTCTTTACCTTAAGTACTTTACCACTAGTGTCAACACTCTCTACAGAGGTATTTGCCATAGTGTCGATACCTGCTTTTTTGAATATTTTAGTCAACTCTTTTGAGATATCCTTATCCTCACGAGGAACAAGACCCTGCTCCATAAATTCAACGATCGTTACTTTGGTACCAATCGCATTATAGAAATAAGCGAACTCAACACCGATCGCTCCGGCACCAATGACAACCATAGATTTTGGTTGTTTTTTGAGCGTCATTGCCTGACGGTATCCAATTATCTTTTCTCCATCAATTGGTAAGTTAGGTAAAGCGCGTGCGCGCCCTCCTGTAGCAACGATGATATTAGTCGCTTCATAGGTCTTCTTGTCTCCTTTGTCATCGGTTACTTCGACTTTCTTTCCACGTTGAAGCTTTCCCGTTCCCATAATAACCTCAATCTTATTCTTCTTCATCAGGAAGTTAACGCCTTTGCTCATTCCTCCGGCTACATCGCGGCTTCGCTTAACCATCGCATCAAAATTAGCAGTTGCGCCACTTACTTCAATGCCATAATCAGCAGAGTGATTGATATATTCAAATACCTGAGCGCTTTTCAATAATGCTTTGGTAGGAATACAGCCCCAGTTGAGACAAATACCCCCAAGGCTTTCTCGTTCAACAATGGCTACTTTCATACCCAACTGGGCCGCCCGAATTGCGGCGACATACCCGCCAGGTCCACTACCAACAACAATTAAATCGTATTTCATTCTATCGTTTTTAATGGTTCTCTAAAAATCGGTGCAAATATAGTTGAAATCAGCTTTAAAAAGGGAATCAAAAGCTTATTAAGAATATAAAATCTAATCCTCATTCAACATACCAGGCCTTAAACAAACAAACCCCGGTCACAGTTTTGTGCACCGGGGTTTAAATACTGATACTACTTCTACTTCATTCTTTTAGCTTGTCCGACCCAATCATCTTTTTGAATATGGCCGGGAGCTAGTTTCATTATGTTATTAATTTCGTCGATGTCAGCTTTATTTAAGCGAGCAAGCTGCTCAAAACGAAAAATACCAATTGCGTTTAGTTTTTGCTCGATATATGGTCCGATACCGATAATCGATTGCAAGTTATCTTTTTGACTTGGGCTAGCTTCTCCTTTATCGCCCAGGTTAAGTTGCTCCAGATTTTGTTGTATTCGCTGAACTGTTTCCTCTGATAAAGCTTCGCGGCTAACAAGCTCCTGTGCTTGTGCAACCCACTTTTCGTTTTCAATTTTGCCCTTTGGGATCTCCAGGAAATAATTAAGCAACTTCTGATCGTAGTCAGTTAATTGAGCTAATTGATCAAAAGTATATATACCGAGGGCATGGAGTTTTTCCTCCATCAATAAGCCAAGTCCTTTTAGTATTTTCAAATCGTCCGCATTTGACTTAGTTGCTTTGCCAATCCGTTCCCAGTTAACCTGAGCTTTACGGCTTTTAATGCGTTTTATGACTTCCTCTTTTGGGTCAAGGATCTGAGGTTGTTTTATCGGAGTTTCCAGTTTTGATTTTAACTGGACATTTTCCTTTTTGAGTAAAACAATCTCTTCACTTAATTTATTAATCGTATTATCTACGGGCAGGCTTTCCTGCGATTGAATTTGTTCAATTTCGGAAGCGATGTCTTGTTTTTCTTTTGTTAGGGCCAGGAATTGAAGTTTTAATTTTTTGTACTTCTCTTCCCATTCTAAGTGTTGAAAAGTTTGGACTCCGCCAGAAGCAGATTTTTGTATATGCTGCTCGTGTTCTTTTTTAAGCTGTAAATAAGCAACTTCCGTTTCTTTTAATTTTCCTTGCAAGTCATGGACTTTAATTTTCCATTTATCCGCCTTTACTTTATTTTTCTGATTTTTATCTCTAAGCTCTTCCAGGGCTTGCAATAATTTACCTCGTTGAGCTAGTTTATCTTCGACTTCATTTTGAAAATGCTCATACTCCGTAACCAAAAAGTCTTTGTCTTCCTGAAGCTGTTTAACGGTTTCTTTTAGTGTGCCTATTTTCTTTGATTGCTTATCATGCTTTTCACTAATTTTCAAAGTATTGGCCTGCAAGTCATTAGAATGTCGGACTAAACTTTCCTGCTCTTCTCTTAAGCGGTTAATTTGAATTTTCTTTAATTCATAATCTTCCAGGTACTTATTACTTTGTTTATTCTTGTAGAGCCAAGAAATAGCAAAACCCAGGCTGGCAGCCACGCTCATCATGATAAAAACAGCAATCGAAACAGTAATCATTAGCGAAAGTATCAGTGTAAATATGTTTGTTTAATCCATTGAAAGAGAAAGACTTCAATAAATCTATACAATTTTACAAATTAATTTTGATACTAAAGTGTACACAGTGATATTTTAGAAGTCAGAATTTAATAAATCCTCAATTCTATATATCCATCAATTTGCTTTCCAATGGCCGCTTCACTCAGGTTGTCAAAGGTTTGAATGATGCGATTTGCTTTGATTCCGTTAGATTTTAGGATATCAGATATATTTTCCACTCTCTTTTGAGTGATATCATCTTTAGTCAGACTTTGATGGAATCCTTTTACGAAAATATTTTGTTGAGGATGATCAACAAGATATTGTCGAATGGATTGTAAATAGCTATCAAAGCCTTTTTCTTTTTTAAACTGAATTTCCGAAGGAAGTTCGAAAAACAATTCTTTATTTAATTTGAAATACTCTCCATATTTAGCCGTAGGAGATTCAAAAAACTCAAGTATCACGCCTTCGTTAATAAAGCCATAAGGGTTCAATTCGTGTTCTTTTACTTTCTTATGTCCAACCTCTAGTCTTTCGAGGTCAATAGCTCCACTACGGTATATTAAGTTTCTTACGGTCTCTGCACGGGCAATACCCAGATTCGGTCGATCACTGTTGTTTACCTCAGATTCAGTATACAAACCCGTTATTCTTAAGTGTCGATTAGGCGTAGCAGCGAGGTGTTCCGCCAACTCTGTCAACATTTTTAATTGACGATCATTGGTCAAAACTTCACGACTGTGTAAGGAGAAAGCAATTTTATTAGGAGCAGAAAAAGATTGGTTACCATCCTGAACGAGCCAGGTATTAGCATTTTCAGAAGGAATGGAAAAATGGCTCCCAAACCAAGCTGAGCCGCCAAAAAGCCAGCCTACTAGACATAAGACTAATAATGGTAAAAGTAGTTTGCTCATTAGTTGTTTTCTCGTTGAAGTTACAAAATAACTTCCTTGGGTTTTTGAGAATAAGTATGTTTAATAATTTTCTCAGTGTATAAAGTCAAAAACATTAAGTAAGTATAATGTTAATTTTCTTCACTTCATAAAAATAGCAACAAAATCCATACACACAAAATTTTTGGATTTGATTCCATTTATATTTTTATTTCTAAAATAAGAAAGCCTAAAAGCTTGACACTAGCTTTTAGGCTTTTGAAGTTTTCAATTCAGGTATTTATTTAATGCGACCGCCAGAGTTCTTGCTTGTTTTGTCCATATAGGATTAAATTACCTTCATCTGTCAGGACTGCTTTTTCACATTTGTATAAAATACTGACATTTTCATCTCTTCCGGTCGTAATACAAAAGTACTTTTTGAGTTTACTTTCGAAGCAGATATTACAATCAGTATTAAAGGAGAAAACATTATTACCCGGGTTATTTAAACCACCAGTAAACGTGGGAGACCAAATTTCCTGAATGATCGTCCCAGAGTAAGGATCTAATTGTTCAATAACTAGTCGATGTTTTTTATTAATCCTAAGTTGATATTTTCTATTCGCTGATATCAGACTTTCTTCTTCTCCGAGTTTATCTCCCGGAACGATGAAAGTTTGATACTTGTCAATAGTGTATCCATCGTCAATGGCCGGACTACTGCTCCAGGTTTCAGCGTCTGAACTATTCAATAATACTAATCTTCCATCATTTGTCAATTTTAGTTTTTCGGAATTATAGATTAAACTCACAAATTCATCCCTACCATTAGTAATGCAGTATGCGCCACCAAGCTTACTTACCACACATACATTCCCATCGTTCTGAAACTTCAGATAAGTTTGCGTAGGGCTTTCGGTAATTTTGAAGTTAAGAGGGCGGGTACTCCATAGTTTTTTAACCTGACATTGAGTAGGATCAATGATCTCTTCAACAACAAACGTTTCATTCGGGTTATAGCGCAATTGGTATCGTCCATTCTCCGAGACTAGCCGTTCTCCTTCGTATAACCGGGCATTCTTCGGCATTATATCCGTAAATTTGATGGTGCCCAAGGTGATATCACAGGATTGTATAGGAGCATCTGGTGCTGAAATCGCCGTGTTCAACTCAAGATTTTTGATATAAGATTCCGTGATGTATTGAGCATTGCTAAAAGTCGTTCGAATACCTATAAAATAAATACCACTCTCCGGGACTCTTAATTTGCCTTCAAAGGTTTTCCATTCATCATTACTCTTACTGACCTGTTCTCCAATCGCTTTGGTCATATTACTAGGTAATTGTGTTTTACCATAGTAAACTGAAAAATTGAAATCATGGCCATAAGATTTCGTTTTTCCATCAAATGAAAAATTATAATCAATCCCACGTTTTAAGGCTTTAGCAGGAAGAAACAACCAGGTATCTATGTTTTCAAGATATTTGGCATTATCCGGATATCGGTTTTCATTATTAAGCCAAGCTTGTCCATCATTACCACCTATTAGCCATTGTACGCCGTAATTGCCAAACTCCGCTAAGGAAGAGAAACCACCTTTGGGCGTCCCGTAAAAACCTTCGGGATCAATTTGAAACGGAAATTTAATAGAAACATCTTCGACCTCTTTCGTTCCTTTTACTATGATATTGCCAGGAGCAAAGTTGACACCATTACCACTACCTTTCCAATTCCCTTCTACATTTATAATTTTTCCATTTGGATCAAAAAGTGCATTTTCTTTTACTTCGACAGAACCATTAATTTTCAAATTTGAGCCCGCTTTGACCCAAGTCATTTTAGTACCATCTCCGATGAATACCGTAGAAAGTCTTGAATTATTACTCAGGGTTAAGCCAATAGCCTGATCTGTTGAACCTACTAGCTGAATACTTCCGCCTTCTGCAATCAGATCTCCGCTGGCAAAGATCGAAGAACGAACGTACAGATTACCATCCTGTATTTTCAGGGTAGCACCCCGGTCAATGACTAAGCTTCTGGCGTATTGTTCACCATTTCGAATCACCGGATAACGTTGAAGCCCATAGGGAATATCGACATCATCAAACTTTCGTGGAACAATATTTCCTGACCAGTTTCCGGAATTGGTCCAGCTATCATTCACGGCACCTGTCCAGGTAATGATACTGTTTTCGCATTCCATGATTACTGGTGCAGTATTATTAAAGGTTCGGACATTATCCCCTGTGCCGGAGTCTCCCAAAGGAGCATCTCTATATTTGATTAATGGATTTGAGTAGAAGTTGATTTTTCCAATACCATTTATTACATCCTGGTAACCTCCGACAATCGTATTTGGGAGCCAATTGCCTCCGGTGTATCCGTGTGCATAAGGATAAATACCTTTTTCAAGATTGCCGTCTTTCAACGTTTCATCATGCTGTGCACCTAGAATATGCCCAAACTCATGTACGAATACCGATGTCGAACCTTTTTTAATGACAGCATAGGTATTACATCTTGATTCTGCTTTTAGATTCATGATAGCATAAGCTTGCCCACCTTGATTATTATCCGTAATGAGCATGACAACATCGGCGTGGTAAAAGTCCTTTAGCTGCTTAACAGAGCCCAATCCATTTTTACCCTCGGAGAGGTTCTTTAAGTCAATAGCATTACTTTGTTCTACATAGTTAATTCTTTGCTTGTGCACCAGGTCAATCCGTACTAATGATTCGCTATTGCTAAGGGCTAAATTAGTAGCATTAATAGCTTCATCAATCCATTCCAGAATTGGGGTATTATCAGGGCGACTAACTGCTGTTTCAGCTGCCGGGGTATACAATACCATTACATCAATCAAGTTGGTTTCGACTGCCGCCGAAAGGGTAGAGAAGGCACTTGAAAGAAGCAATGCAAAGGTGAAAATGCCAGGTAATAATGATTTCATTTGAATGATTTTTCGAATTTACGCGGAAATTGAACCCTTATTCAGTCCATTAAAGGGTTTACGGCTCCATTTAACAAGTACTATGTTACTGAAATTAGACCAATTTTGAAAAACGCCATGGTTTTATTGTCTTTATTATAGGTAGCCTAATACAAATGGGTAATATAAGAGGTAAACTCAAGGTGTGGTTTCAGCAGAAGATTTTTACTTTTTTTGACGTTCTAATCCTATGCTGAAAGCTAAACTAATAAAATATTTGTACTTTTCGAAAAACCATTCTACCACCTTGATTAGGCACTTATATATTCTATTCCTTACTTTTTCGGCTGTAATTGCATCTGCACAACAGTATAATTTCCAATACTTCTCGGTAGATGAGGGATTAGCACAGTCCCAGGTCCTTTGTATGTTAGAAGATGATCGAGGCTATCTATGGCTAGGAACACAGGGAGGAGGATTAAATCGTTTCGATGGTTTAGATTTTAAAGTATATACCGTTCGCGATGGCTTGATCAATAATAATGTGGAAGTGCTCTATGAATACGATCAGCGTTTATTCATTGGTGCGCGAAATGGCTTCAGCATATTTGATGGAAGAACCTTTCATAATTATTTCATTGACAAGGAGAAGAATATTGCAGTCACTGGCTTTATAGAATATAATGATCAATTATTATTAGGGACCAGTGATGGCGTTTATGAGTTTCATGAATCCGGGGACCTCAAAAAATTATACACAACTGAAAAAGTGAACAGCTTTTTGGTAGATCGTAAAAACAAGCTTTGGATCGCAAGTAACCGTGGGGCCTATCTGATTGAGGATGGCAAGCGGACAAATTTTAAAAGAGCCGATGGCCTTACCAATGGAACGATCAGTGATCTATTAGAAACAGAGGATGGTTCGATTTGGCTAAGTTCCTATGAAGGTTTATTTAACTACCAAAACGCGCGGTTTACGAATATTTCAGCGGACATCGGATCAGCGAGTAAATATATAAATTGCCTTTTGACGGATCAATCCGGGAAGATTTGGCTCGGGACACAGGATCAGGGCCTGGAAATTTATAATCCTGAAGATAGTACCTGGTTATTACTCAATGATGATCTGGGCCTATGTAATAATAATGTGAAGACCATACAAGAAGATAGTTGGGGGAGTATTTGGATCGGGACTTCAGGCGGCGGGATGTGTAAGTATCTGGGGCAACAATTTAATCATTTAGATATCAGTACCCGGCCGGGGGACAATCTGGTCTATGCGATCACACAGGATACGAGTGGCAATATGTGGCTGGCAGCAGCAGATGATGGAGTGGTTCGATTAGATAGTTCGGGGATTACCCGATTTAATCGGAATAATGGTTTTGTAAACAGTAAAACGAAAGCCTTGCTTAGGGATAGAACAGGTCGAATTTGGTTGGGGACCAATGATGATGGACTGGCTTATTATAATGGAGAGACCTTCGAATTCCTTGAAGTGAATAACCAACCTGTGGCGAGGTTATGTAAGGATTTACTGGAAGACGAAACGGGGAATATCTGGGCAGCAAGCAGTAGTGAAGGCGTACTTAAAATCAGTCCATCAGATACTTTGATTGAAAACACAGAGGTGCGTATCGATAGTTTCTTTTTGAATGACTCGCTGATCCTACGTGCGGATACTATACGGAGCGATTCGGTTGCTTTTAGGTATACGGTAAATCCAATAACTGAATTAAGAACCAATATCAATGCTTTACACTTTGATCGTTTGGGCAGACTTTGGTTTGCCAGCCGCTTACGCGGAGTGGGCTATTGGACCGAAAACGGAGTTGTGTTTTTTGGAAGAGCGGCAGGACTTCCCACCAATGATATTCGGGCGTTGGTCGAGGATGAATATGGCCACCTCTGGATAGGTACTGCTGGTTATGGAATTGCCAGAATGGATATTTATGGTGATAGTTTAAATCTATTGGTTTATGATGAAGCGGATGGCTTATCTAGTGGAAATGTTTATTTACTTGCCTTTGATCCATTAGGAGATTTATGGGTAGGTTGTGGGCGTGGAGTTGATCGGATAGAATTAGATGAAGAACAGCAGGTGAAGGCCATTCGGGCTTACCGAAAGTCAGATGGATTCATGGGCGCAGAAACTTGCCAGAATGCAGACTTCCTCGATCAGAATGGACATCTGTGGTTTGGTACCATTGACGGAGCAACCAAGTATATCCCCGGCGAAGTTCAACGCAACCTTGTGCCCCCTAAATTGCATTTTGAACAAGTGGAGCTGCTTAATCAACCTTTTGAGCAATCAGAGTTTTCAGAGTGGTTACTGGCGGACAATCGATTTGCAGAAGGGCTTTCGCTCCCGTATCGTCAGAATGATCTCAGTTTTGATTTCAAAGGAATCAATCTTGCGAATCCACGTCAGGTAGAGTATCAATGGAAGTTAGAAGGCCGGGATACGGCCTGGTCCCGAAGAAGTACGAAGACCAGTGTCAATTATACGAATCTGCCACCGGAAAACTATACTTTTAAAGTAAGGGCTTTCAATGAAGATCTGATTTATAATACAGAAGCATTGAGTACAAGTTTTACGATACGGACACCAATCTGGCAACGGACCTGGTTTATTATGCTGGCTGTCTTGGGTATTGCCTCGCTAGTATTTGGTTTGTTTCGCTGGCGGCTCTGGCAGGTAAAACGCAAAGCGAAAGAAGCGCAAGATCGTCTGGCGATGGCGAATCAGGTCTTACAATTAGAACAAAAAGCATTGCAACTACAAATGAATCCTCATTTTATATTCAATGCCCTTAATACGGTGCAAAGTCTGTTTATGAGCCAGGATCAGACGACGGCGCGTAATTTACTTTCTAGGTTTGCCAAACTCATGCGAGCAATCCTTGAACACTCGAGAGCTGCGACGATTAATTTACAGCAAGAGGTTGATCTGCTGAATAATTATTTGTCAATTGAGCAATTTAGTCGCCCCAAACAATTCGAATATTCCATCACCATTGATTCGGAGATCGATCCCGAAGAAGTCAGTATTCCTCCGATGATGATTCAACCTTTTGTTGAAAACGCAATTATTCATGGAGTTGGTCATCTGAAGACAGCCGGTAAAATTGAGATCAGTTTCTCAAAAGAGCAAGATGCGCTGGCTTGTATCATCAGGGATAATGGCGTAGGACGCGCTGCCGCTGCTAAGCTGGAAGCTCAAAAGACAAGGAACCATCAGTCGCTGGCAATGCAGGTGACGAAAGATCGCCTAAGCTTATTAAAAGAAAAGGAGAAGGATCGGTCTTATTTCGAAATCATTGATTTAAAACATGCGGATGATACTGCTGCGGGGACTGAGGTTCGCTTGATGTTACCTTTGGAAGAATGGTAATGCAATAGTTTTGATTTTTTATCTTTAGCACAAAAATATAATGATGCGAGTTCTAGTTTTGAGGATAGGGATACTACTGTTAGCCTTAAATATAACATCCTGTTTTGAGGAGCCGGAATTTAAAACTTATGACAAACACGGTGTCCGGTTTAATATTCCGGATGATTGGAAAGCAAAAGAAATGCCGATTACTCAGGATGGACATTATATCATAATTGAAAAGCAAAGCGAGAACCCGGATGAGGAAAGTGGCCAGTTTATTATAAGTATTTTAGAAAAAAGTCTACTTCTTGATTCTTATATGCAATTAATGCGTGACCAATTGACTCAACAGATGTCTATATTAAAGACGGAGATTAAATTTACAAAAACGGAGTATACGGAGTTTGCAGGAAAAGAAGGTTTGAAGTCCAACTTTATGTATGAGCAAGAGGGGCGGAACTATCGAGGAGAGTTGCTTACGTTTAATTGTAATGAAAAAACAATCTACCTGTTGAAACAAGAAGCTGAAGAAGATGCAGTGAAGAATGCCAAAGGGTTTGACTTAATCAGGAATAGTTTAGTGTGCACCAATTAGGATTTAGAGTTTTTGTTTTCTAGAGTAAAGAACAAGGAATACAATTTATGATCAAAGCGGTAATAATAGATGACATTCCACAGGCAGTTGATCTGCTAAGACGTGACCTAGAAAGTCATTGCCCGGAGGTAGAAGTGATTGGAGATGCGCCTAGTGTGGTGGCAGGCTCAAAGCTTCTTAGACAACTCAATCCCGATGTTGTTTTTCTGGATATTGAATTGCAGGATGGAACTGGCTTTGATATTTTAGAAATACTGGGCGATATCGGATTCAAGATCATTTTTACGACTGCTTCTGATGAACATGCCATTCGTGCATTTCGATTTTCTGCAATTGATTATTTACTTAAGCCGATCAACCCGGAAGATCTGCAAGAGGCTGTTGCTAAGGTGAAAGAAAGTCAACCTGATAGCAAGGAAAGAATAGATTTATTATTAGATACCGTAAAAGACAGAACAGCTCCTCGCAAGCTCGCACTTCATACTCTGGACAAAATTCAGGTAGCAGATATTCAAGATATAGTACGCTGCGAATCGAGTGGAAATTATACTACTTTTTTCTTTACTGATAATTCTCAATTGCTAGTTACCAAAACACTTAAGGAATTTGAGAAGCTGCTGGATGCGCAGGGTTTTGTTCGGGTGCATCAATCACATTTGGTTAATATAAATCAAATAAAAGAATATGTGAAGACAGAAGGCGGTTATTTGGTGATGAAAGATGGTGCGCATGTATCCGTCTCCGTCCGGAAGAAACCTACGGTAATTAAATTACTGGATCAGTTATAAAAGTAGGATTGTTTTTAGAATTTATCCTGCTTCTTTTGTTATATTGCGCTTACTTATTTTGCGCTACTCCTACTAGATTAAACATACTAATTACTCAACTTCTACTTACCATTTTTAAGCTCTTTATGTTCTAAAGAGTTCAAAGTCATTACAACCAATTATAATAAAAATCCGATAATCACCCTCTTTGATTATAGCAAATTCCTTTGCCTAATCTTTAGAGGGGAGTTAAGAATATTTATATAATTCATTAATCAAACAAATATACATTATGAGTAGATCGCTTATCTATTGGCTACTTTTGGGATTATGGTTTATCCTTGGCTGGTGGTTGTGTCGTAATTACATCTGCGGAGCTTCCGTAGCAGCAGCTACACCAGCTGTTATTCCTGAAGCAGTAGATACTTATACGGAGAGGTTGGATATTAAGGACGGAGCTTTATTTACTACAGCTGCCTCTGACAGGAGTATTCGATTCCTTAACTCTAGCTTTAATAACCTTCCTAATGCAGAATCTGTGCAGACTTCTTTACAGTCTACTGCGGATTACTTAAAGGCAAATCCAGAACGCTCTTTATTGATCACTGGACACTATATGGACTCAGAGTCCTACAGTGGAGCCTTACCAAATCTTGGGATTGCAAGAGCGACATCTATCAAGAATATACTAGCTGGAATGGGCGCGCCGACTACCCAAATGGATGTTCGTGGCGAATTGCGGGGTAGCATTACCAACAGTGCAGATACGTTGATTAATAGTGTTGGCTTTGCATTCTCAGCACTTAGCAATGCAGATGATCGCTTGCAGGCAATTCGAGATAGATTATTAGGTAAGCCTCTGACGCTTTACTTTGAGACGAACGAAGATAACCTCAACCTATCCAGCCAGCAACGACAGGATTTTGCAGATCTCGCTTACTATCTGGATAATGTAGCAGATGCGAATATAAGTGTTGGAGGTCATACTGATGATCGAGGAGAGGCGCGTTATAACACTAGACTTTCTCGTAACAGAGCTGAATTTATCGTCAATTACATTGTACAAAACGCAGGGATCAATGCACAGCGTTTAAGTTCCCAAGGTTTCGGTGAAGACCGCCCGGTAGCATCTAATGGTACTACAGAAGGACGTGCTCAGAACCGACGAGTAGAGGTAACTCTACAACAGTAATTGTCATTCTTTTTTCTAAACAAAAAAATGCTTAAGATATGCCTATATGTATTTGGTTACCTTTATTATTAATGGCCGGAGCAGCCTTATTGGGTTGGCTGATCGGTAGAGAATGGTTCCGCCCAAGGGTGAATGAACTGGAAGGAGAATTATCTACTCAAAGAAGAAGCTACCAAACGCTTTCTTCAGAATACGATGATCATAAAGTGCTTTTTGGAAATCTTCAAACAGACTTTAACGGATATAGAACACGCTATGCGAGTCTACAATCTGATTATGATGGATATAAAGTAAAGTATGCTAATCTTGATACTGAATTTGGAGCACACAAAACACAGTACGCTACTTTACAAACAGAATTTGAAGACTGGAAAGCGAAGTATAAAAACCTGGAAGGACAATTAACTTCTCAGAAAGACTTATATCTCAAACTTCAGAATGAATACGAAGAGTATAAAAAGAAATGTGCTGCAACTCGTAAAGATTATGAAGCTTTACAGGCAAAGTATGCTTCATTAGAAGGTGACCTCGGTTCCTGGAAAACGAAGTATGCTGGAATAGAGGCGGATTTCTCCGGACAAAAAACACTTTATGCTAACCTACAAACAGATCATGATACTACTAAACTAAGTTTGGTGAATCTTGAAAAATCTTATGATGATCATAAGACTAAATATGGAGACCTCGAAATCGAGCTAAACAATTGGAAGAACAAATACGGTGACCTGGATACGAACTATCAAGGTTTAGTTACAGACTTTGATGCCTGGAAATTGAAGTTTGGAGATTTGGAAGCAAAGTATGGCGCGTTGCAAGGAGATCATGAAACCTTACAAACAAACTTCGAATCTCTACAGGGAGATTTTAATATTGAAAAAAGTCGAACGCAACAGCTCGGTGCAGATGTTAAAGATTGGACCCTTAAGTATGAAGGAAAAGAAAAAGAGTTGGCCGATCAGCAAAATCTTTATCTAAGTTTACAAGGAGATTACACTGGATTACAAAGTAAATTCGGTGCTTTAGAGTCAGATTTTGATAGTCATCGAACACAGTTTACGGAACTCCAAGGTTTGTACGCTGCAAAACCAAAAGAGATTGAAGTAATCAAGGAAGTAGAAGTGGAGGTGATCAAAGAAATTGAAATCGTCAACGAAATTACCAAAGAAGTACCTGTCGAAGTGATTAAAGAGGTGGAAGTGATCAAAGAGGTAGAGATAGAAAAAATTGTGGAGGTAGAAAAACCAGTAGAGGTGATTAAGGAGGTACCCGTCGAAGTAATCAAAGAGATAGAGGTCATTAATGAAGTCACTAAGGAGGTACCCGTTGAGGTCATTAAAGAAGTTGAGGTGGAAGTGATTAAAGAAGTGGAAGTACAAGTTGAGGTGATCAAGGAAGTACCGGTAGAAGTGATCAAAGAGATTGAAATTATTAATGAAGTGACCAAGGAGGTACCTGTAGAAGTGATTAAAGAAGTGGAAATTTACAAGCCCGTCGAAGTCGTCAAAGAAGTAGAAGTCATCAAGGAAGTGGAGGTTGTCAAAGAGGTAGAAGTGATCAAAGAGGTAGAGAAGATTGTCGAAGTTGAAAAACCTGTGGAAGTGATCAA
>JAHDHW010000137.1 GCA_020631105.1 Saprospiraceae bacterium
GAGATCAAGTTCGCAAACAAGCGATAAGCTCCAGGTACGCCTGCCGGCAATTCTCTAAACCACGAATATCCGGTATAGATATAATGGCCATCACCATACTCTGCAATCAGTAGGCCTCCATCTTTCGGGGTTTCCCCTTTATCATTGGACGACAGGATCGGCGTATAACGTTCATCCCACTCATCCGGAAAGTATAGTCCGCGTTCCTGTACCCATCCTTCAAAGTCTTTCTGCGTAATCTTATTAGGATAATTCAATACTGGATGATCAGGCGCCAAAATGCGAACTTCCGCATCTTCCATGGATACCCGGTCACGAGAAAGTTTAAAAGGATACGGGCCAAGTTCTTTTACTTTTAAGCGGCGAGTCGTATTGTACTGAACGATCATCGTTCCACCACTCTTCACATAATTCATCAATTTATCCTGATGATACTTCAATCGATCAACCGTATTATATGCACGTACTCCCATGATTACCGCATCGAAAGTGTTTAAGTTTTCCGCATTTATATTTTGATCATCAAGGATCGTGACATCATAGCCTATTTGTCGTAAATTTTGCGGAATATCATCTCCAGCACCCATGATATATGCGATTCGCTGGCCTTCCGTCTTCAAATCAACCCGGACAACTTTCGAAGAAGCATCCTGTACAACGGTTTGTGTCGGGATATGATCATACTCAATCACCGTTACGCCATTGGTGTACTCTACGCCATCTACATTTACCATAGGTACAATGAAGTTTTCATCCTGAGTTGCCGGTGGCGTCAGGCTAAAGTTGATGACTTGCTCTGCTCCTTTTAGAGCTAAATCTACCATTACCGAATCCGGTGTAACAGTCCAACCATTTGGATGGCAGAGTTGAACTTTCGCTTTTAAGTCAGCACGACCGGATTTCACGACGACTTTAATTTGCTGTGGCGCATCGTTTGGAAAAACATATACCTTCTCCGTCACATTCACAAAAACAGGAGGAATCACTTCAAAGGGTTGATAAACCTCACCATCAACCGGGTCGGTACGTTTATATATTACAGGTACCGTATAATCCATCGGTTTTCCATCGATTTTCAAATCAAATCGAACCTTAAAATGGCGTGGCGTAGCGGGCAATCCTCGTAACTCCTGCGCTTCCACATTATACATACCCAGCGTTGCATTATTATTCAGCCAGTAAGGTGCCGTCATTGGCATGTCCATTGGCAGGCTTATTTTTTTATAAAACTTGTATTCCTGGTTACTATCCATTGCAAGGTCAATCATCGTATCTCTCTCCATAGGATGATAGGTAACTTTGCTCACCTCCACATTAACCTTAGAACGATTAATCATCTCAACCGCAAGCTCTATAGTCTCCCCGAGCGTAGCGGAAGATTCATTCGCCGCCGCTTCCAAATACAAACCCAAACAAGCTTTGATAATCGCTTTGGTTTCCTTCTGTTTTATGGCTCTCCAGTAGTCGTCTTTTAATTCGCTGATCATTTCATAAGCGCTGATCAACTTTGGTACAGAGGCCGCCGGATCATCCGCTCGATACTCCTCTTCAATCTCTGCAATTAATTTTCCGATCAGGGCTCCGCCCTTTACTCTGGTCCAACTCGTGTTGATCCCTACAAAGGGACTTTCCTTAGTAGGAGGCATATCTCCTTTCAATAATTCAAGGTACTCACTTTGCCCACCTCGGTTTCCGGTCGATCCGAATCCCTGACTTTTATGCATCGATCGTGCTTCAGCGGCAATTTCATTATTAGATTTCCCTTTTAAAGGATAGAAAGTCCCAACATCAACACTAAGCATCTTAGACTTATCAGCCGCAGCAAATTTCTCTCGACTTCCATAAAACCACCAGGAGGTATTAAAAAACAAGCGCTGTGGCTGCCAAACATCGACATATTTTAATTGCTCCGGGTATACATTTGGATCAGCGGCCATCTCAAAAGCTTCAAAAGAAAGCATCGCAGAGGAAGTATGATGACCATGTGTACGCCCCGGAGATCGATGATCAAAGCGATTGACAATGACATCCGGCCGAAATTTTCGGATTGTCCAGATCACATCTGCCATCACTTCGTCTTTGTTCCAGATTTTCAGCGTTTCGTCAGGATGCTTGGAATACCCAAAATCATTCGCTCTGGAAAAGAATTGCTTCCCGCCATCGACACTTCTCGCGCCTAACAGCTCATTTGTACGAATCACCCCTAGTAATTCCCGGATTTCCGAGCCTACCAGGTTTTGCCCTCCATCTCCTCTGGTCAGAGATAGATAAGCAGTATTCATATTTAGGTCATTGGATAAGTATGCAATCAATCGCGTATTCTCATCATCCGGGTGGGCAGCAACATAAAGAGCTGTCCCCAGAACATTAAGTTTCTTGATTGCTGCATGAATATCAGCAGAAGTCGGTTTAGCAGGTGCCTGTGCAGACAGGGTTCCTAAACTAAAAACCGTTAAAAAAAGTAGAAAAAAGTATCGTTGAATCATAAAAGATTAGAATTTTGAAGGTTTGACGGCCCAAAATACGGAAAGTGAAGAATATTGAACCGAAATCAAAAACAGTTTACTGCAAAAACGGTTCTTATTTGCGTTAATAATAGTTAAAAAACTTCTATAACATTTCTCCTTCTAAAATTGTAGTTTTGCATGCGCTACTACCCTACCAAATCTACCAAACGTTTTCCTAAATTAAGTATTAGGTATTATTCTTATGTTTTTTCAGCATGGTTGTTGAGCTAACTAATAAGAATAAGTACCCATTGCTATCATTACGACCTATAATTTATGAGCAAATACATTTGTATACACGGACACTTCTATCAACCACCACGGGAAAATGCCTGGTTGGAATTTGTAGAGCTTCAGGATAGCGCCAAACCGTTTCATGACTGGAACGAGCGCATCAACTTTGAATGCTATGCACCAAATACCGCAGCTCGTATCTTAGATGAAGAAGGGTTTATCCGAAAGATCTATAATAATTATAGCCGCATCAATCACAACTTTGGACCTACACTCCTGAGTTGGATGGAAAATGCTGATCCTTCTACCTATCATGCCATTCTACAATCTGATCAAAAGTCCAGAGAACGCTTTAATGGACATGGATCTGCAATTGCACAGGCGCATAGTCACCTAATCCTTCCATTATGTAATGAGCGGGATAAACAAACGCAGATTTACTGGGGAATCAAAGATTTCGAATATCGTTACGGGAGAATGCCGGAAGGTATGTGGCTCGCTGAAACGGCTGCAGATACCGCTACACTTGAGGTATTAGCAGAGAATGGTATAAAATATACGATCCTTGCTCCTAGACAAGCCAAAGCATTTAGAAAAATAGGGGATAAAGAATGGGCAGAGGGAGATATTGACCCAAAACGCCCATATCTCTGTAATTTGCCTTCAGGTAAAAGTATTGTGCTTTTCTTTTACGATGGTCCACTATCACAAGAAGTAGCCTTCAAAGGCATTCTAAATAATGGAAAGCACTTCGCTAATCGGCTATTAGAGGTTTTTGATGATCGGGAGGAGCCGCAATTGGTGCATATAGCAACGGATGGCGAAAGCTATGGTCATCATCACCGCTACGGTGAAATGGCCTTGGCAGACTGCCTCAATCATATTGAAGAGACGGGTGCTGCAGAAGTTATTAACTATGGAGCATATCTCGAGAAGTTTCCACCAACTTATGAAGCTCAGATCCATGATAACAGTTCCTGGTCCTGTGCACATGGCGTCGAACGCTGGCGTTCTGATTGCGGATGCCAGACCGGAGGTCGTCCGGAATGGAATCAGCAATGGCGAAAACCTTTGCGGGACACATTGAATTGGCTCAGAGATGAACTCATTCCAATCTTTGAAAAAGAAGGAAAGAAATTACTCAAAGATCCATGGAAAGCTCGTAATGAATACATTAAAGTCATACTCAATCGAAATGATCATACGGTAGATTATTTCTTACAAGAGAATGCCAAGAACTATCCTGAAGAGGCGGCTAAGATTAAGCTTATGCGGCTGATGGAAATGCAGCGTAACGCCCTACTGATGTTTACTAGTTGCGGGTGGTTCTTTGATGAGGTTTCTGGGATCGAGACCAATCAAATCTTACAATATGCCCTACGGGCAATCAACTTTGCGGAACAAGTTAGTGGCACTAACTTTCATCCGGAATTTGTAAAAAGACTAGAAGAGACGCCAAGTAATGTTTATGAGAACGGAGCAGCAGCGTATAAAAAATATGTTTTGCCATCGCAGGTTGGTCTAAACCGGGCCGGAATGCACTTTGCCGTTGCTTCAATTTTTGAAGAACGTCCAGAAGAGCTTTCTTTATTTAACTATACCGCGAAAACTGAAATTTTCGAACGGATAGTTGCTGGTACTCAGAGGCTTGTGATCGGTCGGACGATCATGAAGTCCAAAATCACTTACTCGGAAAAGCAATTCAATTTTGCAGTATTATACCTTGGTCAACAAAATATGATTGGGAATATTGCAGTAGATATGGATATCGAAGAATTCAAGCAAATGCATGAAAAGCTTCGTACCGCTTTCTATGGAACCAATCTGGGAGAAGTGATTGCCGGAATGCAGGAATACTTCGGAACAGAGAAGTATACCATTTGGCATCTGTTCCGGGATGAAAAACGTAAAATCCTTCAGGAGATCACCAATAAGAGTTTACGTCAGGCAGAATTAGCTTTCCGCGATATCTATAATGACAACTATCAGCTCATGACGAGTATGCAAAAGTCAGATATCCCTATACCGGAGACCTATAGAGATGCAGTACAGCATGTGGTAAATGCTGATCTTAAATCTTTCTTTGAGCAGGGAGATATTAACCTCAAAGTACTGACGCGACTAGCTTTAGAAGTACACAAGTGGGGGCTCCCCATTCATGACAAAGATATGATCGAGCTCAAAGCTGGCCAGGCGATCTATAATACTTTAGTAAAAGTCAGTAAAAGCGAAGTTAGCCTTGATGAGTTTAAAAAACTCAATAATGTTTTCGAAACCCTTGGCTCAATGGGCATTCAACCGAATGTCTGGAAAAGCCAAAATCTCTATTTCAGTGTAATGAAAGGCTTTAAAAACGGAGATTGGGTATTTAGTAATGAAGATTGGCAGTCAGAAGTTGAGCGGCTTTCTCACTTCTTAAAGGTAAGAATGAACTAAAGCTAATTTCGTCAATAACTTATTAAAAAGGGAATCAGAAATCACCAATTCTGATTCCCTTTGTTATTCCTATTCTAATTCTTTCGTATCTTTACGCTTTCCCGATTTCAAGATGAGACACCCAAATTCGCATTCTGACCTAAGAATGTCTATAAATTTTGTAAATCCATGCCTGAATAATACTTTCCAGGCAAGTAAAAAGGAAGAATATGAAATATTTGAGCTTGTGCCTTTGCTGTATATTCGCACTAAATCTGAGCGCACAAACAAAAGACACTATTTATCAAGTTGTGGAGCAAATGCCGATGTTCCCGGGCTGTGAAGACTCTACTGGCACCATTTCAGAACTCAAGGCCTGTGCAGATAAAAAAATGCTTCAGTTTATCTACGCAAATGTCCAATATCCTGAGATTGACCGGGTTAAAGGTAATGAAGGGACTGTTGTGATCAAGTTTGTAGTAGAAACAGATGGCACCATCTCAGCTCCCGAGATCGTACGTGATCCGGGCGATCAACTGGGAGAAGAAGCCCTAAGGGTTGTCAACCTAATGAATCAATTACCGGATCGTTGGACTCCTGGGAAAAATAAAGGAGAGGCTGTTCGTGCTTTTTTCACTTTACCCATTCGCTTTAAAATTCAGGAAGTCGAAGAACCCGATTTTGTCATTTCCGGCAGAGACTCTATCTGGGTTAAATTTGAAGAACCTATTGCTTTTGCAGGAGGAGAAGAAGCCTTGATGGATTATATCCAAAAAAACCTTGAATTCCCGAAGGGCGGCCAGGAAAACTGTGTGATCGGCGAATTAGAAATGAACATCCTGGTGTATCAGGACGGCAGCGTCAAAATCCTGGATATAGTAGATTATAATCAGTTAGGAATTGATTATCAATTTGAAGCAATTCAAACCATTAATTCAACTTCAGGACAATGGACTCCAGCCACACTTGGTAATCGAAAAGTAAATACTACCCGAACCCTCCGGGTGCTTTTCCAACCTAATATTATTAGCTGTGGACAAACAGTTAGCGATTTTACAGAAGCTAACAAATTGGTGAATGAAGCTACTCAACTCATTGAAAATGAAGGTAAAACTGATGAAGGACTTGTTAAACTCACCAAAGCAATAGAGCTATTTCCTAATAATATGGAGTTCCTTTCTATTAGAGGTCAAACTTATTTGCAATTAGAGCGAAAAGCTGAAGCCTGCGCTGATTTGCAGCAGACTTTAGATGTAATCCCGGGTAGTTGGTATAATAGCTTACTGCCTATGTTGTGTAGTGGGATAGAAACGGTACAAGAGGAGGAGGAATAAGCACTTAGATATAATCAACACAAAAGCCCAAGTTACTCATGAATAGTAACTTGGGCTTTTGTGTTCAACTTATCCGCAATAAAGCTTATCGCTTTTTCAAATAACGCTTTTTATGTACATAAGCCTCTGCTCCAAGCTGATTAGCAACCTTCTGAGCACCACTTTCTGTTTCGAAATTACCAATGATCACAGAATGGTAATCAGAGCCCAGGAATACTCGTCGCTCTGCATCAAAGCCTTTCTTTTTAAGGTCTCGTATGTGAGCCTCCGCATTCTCTTTGAGTACAAATGCTCCAGAAATCACCAAATACTCTCCTGCAATATCTGCCTCACCATCAGCAAAGACACCTCCTGATTCATTTTCTTCTCCTGAGCCGGATCCTGTTGATTTAACATTTTCATCTGTATCAGAAGTACCGTCATAAGAATCCATATCCGCATTCTTATATTCTTCAGAATCAACGTCCCCTTTGTCTTCATCATCTACATAAAGATCATCTAACTCACCGGAATCTGCATCAGTATCAGTTTCCCCTCCCGTTTCATTATCCGTCGTAATGGTAGTGTCCTCTAATTGTTTTTTCCGCTCACAAGAACGATATACCGTTAATACCCATAGGGTCATCGCTCCAACAAGCAGGATAATAAGTATGTATCTTAAAGTTCGGCTCATAGTGTAATAATTTTGTGAAGTGGATTAAAGCATCAAAGCCTCTTCGAGGTTAAACAAAGGTCAAATCCCTTCAATTAAAAAATAGTGTCCGGCGGATACTTTTCAAGATTTACGCCAATTCTACACAATAATCAGTAACAAAATACATTTTTTGACTGGATTATAAGTATTGGACTAAGGAACAAAATTATTTTGATAATACGTTGTTATTTAAAGGCTAGCTCAAGAATTAATTATCCAGTTCTCGAACAATGGCCTTTAGACCTTCTTTTTCTATTTTATTCGCTAATTGCTTCGCTTCGCTGATCGATTGGAAGCGTCCAGCAACAACAGATTGTAATCGGGAGCCAGGTAACTGCATGACACTACCATTAAAACCTGCGTCTTCGAGAGATTTCAGTTTTTTATTTGCATTACGTTCGCTGCTATAGGATCCTACCACAACTACTATATTACCAGAAGTATTAACCGGTTCCTCTAATACAGGCTCCGGTTCATCCTTTTTTTCCACTTCAGTCACCACTTTGTCGGTTATTTCGGTCGATGCTGCCTCTTTTACCGGGTCATCGGCCTCATCAACACTTGTTTGAGCAGCTATTGGCGCTTCAATATCAGCTTCAGGCTCTGCGGGGGCATCCTCCCAGCCTGCGGGTTCCTGATAAACTTCAAAATCTTTGTCCTCATCAACAACATCATTTCCATCATATAAATCTTCTAATTCGTCACTCTCATCAAAATCTATGGTATCTGCCGCTTCATCATAGACAAATTGGTCAATATTTGAGCTTACATCCGTCTCTTTTGTCTTATCTAACTTACGAGAAGTTAGAAATCCATAAGTCAATAATGCCAATATACCTATCCCAATAACGGTGAATAGAGCGATTTTAGAGGGTTTTGACATAAAAAATAATTTTTTTTCAAAAAAATGTGACTTGCTAAATGTATCGTCGTCTTAAAAGTGTAATTGTTAAGAAATAAAATAACTAAGGTTAATAAAAATAAATAAGTAGAGAGTAATTGCAATAATGACTTTGTTGAAAACCTGTTCTAACGGACAGGTTTTTTTTATTTTTATTTAGGATGATACAAACAAAAATCAGCCGTGAATTTGCCAATTACACCTAATACTCTATGGAATTATACGAAACCCTTGGAATAAGGTTAAAAGATTTACATTAAATTCAATTGCCCAGCTAGCCTTTTTGGTTCAATTTTTAATTCTACTAGCCCAGCTCCCATTACAAAATGAATAAAAGTTCGTACCCTGAGCGCTTTGAAATGCTCTTGAATCGCTTTTTTTGCCAGAAATAAGAAATCCGGCAGCTCTCCTTTTTGAATTTTGTTATCCCATTTTTTAATATCTCCGGCGAAGCCACTATTCTGAATAATCACAAAACCTTCATCGGTTTCAAGAACTAAGTCAATGATCTTTTCGAATAAACGATCTCGGTAAGTATATCGTATTGGAAACTTTCTAAAGCTATTTTTGACTCGGAAACTCCCTTCGATTTTTTGATAAAACAAAGTGGAATGCTGCATAAACACCTTATCTAAATCTGATTCTTCTACCTCAAATCGCGACAAGATTCCGTTTACCATCTTGGACCTATCTTCTATTTCGTAAGTTAATTGGTCAGCGGTTAAATATGCTTTAAAGGCTTTAGAAAGTTGATAGATATCTCCTTCTGATTTGATTGGCGCAGCATAAGTTTCCTTCGATAGGATCGCTTGAGTAAATTCATCATTAAAGGATTCTTTTACCAGATCAATACGATAAGGTTTGTAAAAATTTGCCCCTGGGGAGCGTTCAAAATAATTGATTTCACTTTCTTCCTGGTCGACTTGCGTAAAATCACGTGGAAAAATCAAATCGTCCCAGGTATCTTTTACAAGATATTGATCCTTCCATTCGAATGGCGTTTCGTGATCATCAAATGTAATAGTAGGATTATCTTCAGCACCGTTATGCCAGATACGATTCAACCAACGAGTTGGCATAGAACGGGTCGGAAACACCAAATAGTCTCTTGCCCGTGTAATCCCAACGTATAATAGCCTTGCCTCTTCTTTTAGGGCAGCTCGGGTAGCGGTCTGCTTAACGGGGCTGGCATTAATATTTTCCACAAGCTTGGTCCTTGCCTGTTGATCAGAATAGGGATTTATCCAGTAACGTAGCCAACGATTTCCCAAGATATTATTCAGGTCTACCACTTGTTTTTCTGCTACCAGACTTAATCCCCATACTTTATCCCGGAGGCGACCTTCCAGACTATGACATATTACAACCGGCCATTCCAAACCTTTACTTTTATGATAAGTCATCACATTGACTGCATCTGCACCTTCTCCAGAGCCCTGATTATCTTTTCCTGCACTTTCTAATTCGTTCAACCATAATAAAAAGCCACCTAATGATGCAGCAGTATGCAAACGATTACATGCTTCTTCATATTGAAGTGCAAATTGACGGATCACATCAATATTATCCATTCGCTGGTTAGCTTTACCCCACCGCATGATGATTCGTCTGAGGTCAAGTTGCTCGAGTAAAAGGTTTAAAATCTCAGCACTGGATAATTCCTGAACCCGCTTACGCAATTCATTCAATTGCTGTATAACCGTATCGTCATCTGCCCATCTGGTTCGGTATTTTTCTATCTCCTGCTTTTCAAGAAAAGTCAAGCGATCTTCTATTATATCCTCAATTGAGCGATCACTGGCGAGCAATAATATCTCCGCAATTGAAAGAGAGTCATTTTTATTGAGAATAAACTTAAGACAGGCCAGAATTAACTTGGCCTCTGCTGTCGACAATAAACCGACTCTGGAGATTGCAGCTTTCAGGCCGGTACGATGCAAAGCTTCCGCAACCTCCTGACATTCTTTATTTGATCGACAAAGAACCGCTATATCGCCGGGCCGTACCTTCCGATACACTCCTTCATCTTTTGGAAATACTAAGCGTTCCCTTGACAACAATCGCTTAATTGCCATCGCCATACTGTTTTCCATCCATGGACGCCCAGGCATTCGACCTTCTCCATCGTACTGAAAGTGCCAATGCATAATCGCATCATCCATTTCAATCGGCTCCGCTTTAAAATTTTTGTTGATTGGATTCTCTGCTTTGGTCCGCATTGGTTTCAACGCTACCTGTTCAGCAGGAAGATCACTAAATGATTTCGTAAATATCGCATTGGTCAGGTGTACGATATCCTCTCTCGAACGCCAGCTATACTCTTGGATGTCTTCAGGCTGAATTCCTCCTGTTTGTTCGATAATCGCCTGCATAAGCTGAGGATCAGCTCCACGAAATCCATAGATGGATTGCTTTGGGTCTCCTACCCAAACGGAGTAATTCGCAATTTTTGAAAGTTTGTAAAATATCTCTAATTGAATAGGGCTGGTATCCTGAAACTCATCAACCATTAACAAATCTAATTCGCTTTCCAACACCTCCAAAACAGCAGGATTATCTAAAAGGCGCTTGACATGGATTTCCATATCAATGTAATCTATTAAGCCTCGTTGCTTTTTGTACTGATCATACTCTTGCAATGCAGCAATTGCAATATCAAATACACCATAAATAAACTGTTGAATATCCTGACGAAACTCGGGATGAGCATCGTGTTCGGCTGCAAAACTGATAATCCCTTCTGTCGCATTTCTACTTTTTGCACCTACTTTTAGTTTAGAAAGTTTAACCCACTCGTACCAATCCAGACTTCCCTTTACTTCAAGAATATTAAGTGCATTGCGGAGATTCTTAACACCCGAAGCTGTAACTTTCGTCTTATCCTCACTATTGGATAATTCCTCGATTGTTTCTCTCAGGAGATTTCCCAATCGAAGATTCCATTCTGCGGTGGGCAAATCAGAGACTGGAGGTAAAAACTGCTCTAAAGATTCGAAAGATTTAATCTTACTTTGCTCCAATACCTCAAATGAGAAATCATTGGAGCGCGCAGCATCCGTCAACATTTTTACCTCCTTACGCCAATCATAGACTTCTTTTTTATTGAGCCCTAGCCGATTGCTATAATGCTCCATCTTTTGGATGCGTTCCAAAGTAAGAATGGTCGCCAATGATTTATTAAACAATATCTGTTGATCTTCATCTGCAATAATGACAACTTCCGGAGATACTCCAGCCTCAAAAGCAAATCGTTTGAGCAGCTTAACCCCCAAACCATGAACTGTTCCAATCAGCGCATTTGTTAATTCATTTGCGGCATCCGTTAGTCCTTCTTCTAATAACTTAACCCGGACACGCTCTTGTAGCTCCGCTGCAGCTTTGGTTGTAAAAGTTGTAGCGATTATGCCAGAAGCACGAACACCTTCACTTAACAAACTGACCATCTCTTGAGTAAGACGATACGTTTTACCCGATCCAGCACCAGCAGATATTATTTTTAACTTCATTTAAAGGAGGACTTAATGGTAAGTTTACCATTTATTTTTCCACATCATACTTTCGACAGGCTTGATTGTCCGTTGGTTATATTTTGCATTAGGCTTTTTGTTGTAGTAGTTTTCGATACTACCATCAACACCAAAGTATATTAACTGCCCTACTGGCATTCCTGCATAAATACGAACGGGCATCACACAAGAAATCTCTAAGGTCCAGGTATTACAAAATCCCACATCCCCTTTGCCGGCAGTCGCGTGAATATCAATTCCTAGTCGACCAACACTTGACTTTCCTTCGAGGAAAGGAACGGCATTATGTGTTTCTGTGTATTCTTCTGTTACCCCAAGGTAGAGTACTCCGGGTTGGATGACGAAACCTTCTGGGCCTATTTCAATTTCTTCGATTTGGTTATGCTGTTTTGCATCCAAAACGCGGTCCTTATAGACTGCTAAATATTTACCTAGATGAACATCATAGGAGTTGGTGCCTAAAGCTTTACGATCGAATGGTTCGATCACAATCTTACCACTTTCAATACCCTCAAGAATTTTTTTATCGGAGAAGATCATTGCTGTTTGTTTGCGGTTTCCCGGATTTACTGTTCAATTTCCCAAATGATGATACTGCGATCATCGGAGCACGAAATTAGGTAATTATTATAGCTTGACCAATATAAAGCGTTTACAGAATTGATGTGACCACCATCTCTGATCGTTTCGATGACTTTTAGCAACTCAAAAGAGTAGGCATCCCAGATTTTTATGGTTTTGTCGCGACTAGCTGTTGCGACCCATTTACCTTCAGGGTGCACTGCTATATCATTGATGGTAAACCAGTGCCCTGGCACTGCACTTATCGCTTTATAGCCTTCTTCAACCAACCAAACCCGCAGATGTGCATCTCGTCCCCCACTCCAGAGCCGGTCACCCTTCAGAGAAAAATGAAGACTAAAAACAGAGTTATCATGAGCCCCTTGGATTGTTTTTTTGATCTGCCAGGTAGTTGCATCTAAAATATAGATATTATTATCGCTCGCTGCTATTGCTAACTCATTCCGAGGTTCACAATAGGCACTGGCTCGTAAACTCTGATTGGATAATTGTAAGCTTTCTAAGGTTCTACGTTCGCTGATCGACCACTTCGTTAGCAGGCCGCTTCCTCCCAGGGTGATTACATAATCTCCTACCTTCCGGATGTCATAAACTCCTTTCTTATGGTGAAGAATATCTCTGTTATTTTGGGTATCTAACAAATCGATCCAATGTATTCCTCCTTCCATATTCCCTGCAATTATGATTTGCTCTTTTTCGAGCATCAACAAAGAATAAATATTTCCTTCTGCCTGAGCTAACAAATTTCCAATCTCCGGATCAGCTAAATCCCATCGGACTATCCATCCCTCACCTCCACCGGACAAGAAATATTGCGGTTTTTCTGCTGTATTTAGAGCAAAAATTGAAGCTTTATGCCCCGTCAATTGGTTAATTTTTCGAATAGTGAGTTTTGACAATTATCAATTAGTTTTTTGAAAAGATAAAAATAAATGGCTACTTTCCACATGGATATCCATCCGAATTAAATACAATTAATCTTTATCTGATTAATTTCTATTTACCGGGATGAAGTAAGATACTATGTTAGAAAACTGAAACGATACTTATTGTTTTCATTAAAGGAGGAAATGTGCCGTTAATTTTTCATAGAAATTTAAAATCCGAAGGAGAACTAGGCCTCTGGAGAATACAGGAAGAGGAAGCATTTTTTTTAGAAAAGCTTGATCTGTTTCCTCGAGAGGAGTTACTTCTGGTCAATCTTAAAGGGCGACGCCGTTTAGAATGGCTGGCGAGCAGGTGGCTTTTACACCTGATGTCCGGGCGAAAAGTACGGGGCGCATGTCTCAAAGATGAATTTGGTAAGCCTTATCTAGACAATTCATTCTTCGAAATTAGTATAAGCCATTCCAGAGAATTTGTCGTGGTGATGGCCGGACCTCAACCGGTAGGCATTGATATCCAGAAACTTGTAGGTAAGATTGAAAGTATCTCTCATAAGTTTTTGAGACCGGAAGAATTAGAAAGCCTTAGCCAGCAAGATCGCCTGGAGCACCTTCATGTTTATTGGGGCGCAAAGGAAGCCCTCTATAAAGCCTATGGTCGAAGACAATTAGACTTCCGCGAGCATATTCATATTGAACCATTTGAATTTAATCTTCGGGTAGGAAGTTGTACGGGCTGGGTTCGTAAAGAAGATTTTAATGAGACTTTTGAACTCAGATATGAACAAATTGGAGAATACATTTTGGTCTATGGCATCCAAATAGAAGAGGACAAAAGAATAGCTTAACATTGAGCATACCCTAAAGTATCATAAATATAAAGCCCGAATATTCACTTGAATATTCGGGCTTTTATAAATCTTAAATGATTAGTTATTTACGGTCAACTATAACTACTTTTTGGGTTTCTGATTTGTTTCCAACCTGAGTCACCACAAAGTATACTTCATGCTGAGGAAGATCAAACTCTTTTTCCCAGTAAAGCTCAGCTTCCTGATTATTAAATCGATGCTCCCAAATTAAGCTGCCAGTGCTATCCAACAACTTAACAAAAGCTCTCTCTTTGTTAGGATTAGATAAGCTAACACTGAATAATCCGCTACTTGGATTTGGGAAAATCTTAAGAAGTTTTCCTTTTGCATCATCCATCGCAACAGATACAACTTCTGAGTACTCGTACTGGCCATCAAAGTCCATTTGCTTTAGACGGTAGTAGTTGATTCC
>JAHDHW010000138.1:0-12851 GCA_020631105.1 Saprospiraceae bacterium
CATGAGCTCCGAGTGTCGGAAACAGGCCGTCGTATGATCATTAACCATTCCGCAGGCTTGCATAAACGCGTAGCAGATGGTCGAGCCGACGAATTTGAAGCCTCTTTTTTTTAAGTCTTTGGACATTGCATCACTTTCAGCTGTCGTTGCTGGAACCTCTGACTCTGTTTTAAAGTGATTAATAATGGGTTGGTGATTGACGAATTGCCAGATGTACTGATCAAAGGTTCCAAATTCTTTCTGCACCTCTAATGTCTTTTGAGCATTAACGATGAATCCATTGACTTTTAGCTTGTTTCGGATAATGCCTGGATCGGAAAGGAGTTTTGCCCGCTTGGCTTCTGTTTGTTTAGCTACTTTTTTAATATCGAAGTTGTTATAGACTTTACGATAGTGATCGCGCTTTTGCAGGACGGTCCACCAGCTCAGACCAGCTTGCGCTCCTTCGAGGCAAAGCATTTCGAATAGTTCACGATCATCATGAACAGGCAGGCCCCATTCTTCATCATGATATTTTATATAATCGGGGTGACGTAGGCACCAGGAACAACGGTGAGACATGGGTTAAGAAAGTTAAGGAGTTAAGAAAGTTAAGGAGTTAAGGGAGTAAGCTTAACCTTACAAGCTCCCTTAACTCCTGAGATTTATTTTACTGTCGACAACTACAGCCAGAACTCATAAAGACATTGGTCCCTTGAATCATTGGAGGGAAAGCATTTCCACTTCCTTCGATTTCCCAATAAAACGGCGTTCGTTTACTGGAGTGGTTACCAATTTCATTCATCGTCGCGGCATCATAAAGGCGGCCATTGACCATCGTATATACCACTGAATTAGTATTTTGGATATTGTCCAGCGGATTTTTATCGAGTACAATGAGGTCGGCTAGTTTTCCATTTTGGATAGAACCAATTTCTTTGTCCATACCGAGGTAGCGGGCACCGTTCATAGTTGCTGCGCGAAGCGCTTGCATATTGCTCATGCCACCTTGCTGGAACATCCAAAGTTCCCAATGTGCTCCAATTCCTTGAATTTGCCCGTGAGAACCGAGTTGAATACCAACACCGGCGTCATTTAATTTTTTACAAGATTCGGAGACAAGGATATGACCATTCTGATATTCTTCATCAGGAATCATGGTACGATGCCTGGAGCGGGAATCAATAATTGCCCTGGGAGTGTAACTTAATAATCGTTCGTTTTCCCAGACATTGGTGTTTTGATACCAAAAGTATTCCCCATTCAATCCACCATAATTGACGATGAGCGTTGGTGTATTTCCGGCATCGGTTGCCGACCAAAATTTGATAACATCATCATAAAGTGGAGCAATCGGAATATTATGTTCTACTCCGGTATGACCATCCGCAACCATTGATAAGTTATGATAGAAAAATGATCCACCTTCCGGGTATACATTAATGCCTAATTCTCTGGCAGCTTGAATTACCTGTTGACGTTGTTCTCTTCTTGGTTGATTATAACTTTTAACAGAAAATGCTCCAAAAGCTTTTGTTCTTCGAAGGGCAGATTTAGCATCTTCCAGGTTATTGATGACTGCCTTGAAGTCACCGTCGGCGCCGTATAAAATAGTTCCTGTAGAGAAAATTCTAGGGCCGATCATTTCTCCACTTTTAACCATCTCCGATTGAGAGAAGGTCATTTCTGTATTAGAAGAAGGATCGTGCGTGGTAGTAATACCATAGGCCAGATTAGCATAATATTGCCAATGTTTTTGTGGACTAAGGCCATAACGAAATGCGCCTAAATGCGCATGTACATCAATGATGCCAGGCATGATTGTTTTACCATTAACATCAAAGACTTTTGCATCTCTCGGTACCGAGACCGACTTGCTTGCTCCTACTGCAATAATGCGATCTTCTCTAACAACGACTGTCCCTTTTTCAATGACCTGATCTTTATTCATAGTGATAATTCGGGCATTGGTAAAGGCAATGGTACCAGAAGGTTTGTCATGTTTAAGTGGAACCTTTATTAAAATTCCACTGGTATCAATAGGTGGAACGCTATCTACTTTTCCGAGGAATGGGAAGCGTTCTTCCACATTATTTGAAAAGTACTCATTACCTAAAGTATAGTGTAATTGCTTACTGTCAGCGGACCAATGCAGGCTGATTCCGGCATCGCGGGCAACCTGTGCAACCGGTACCGCTTTGGTATTCGCGGATAATCCTACTGCTTGTCCAGTCATCGGCATTGGTGCAATGTACACCTTGTGTAACTCTGAAAATGCGATCCATTTATTATCGGGACTTGGAACCAGTAGATTGCCATATTTGGTATTAAGATGCGTTTGTTTTTCTTTGCCGTTAAGATTGACAGAATGATAGGATTTGGTCAGACTACCGAATAAGTAGCCGCCAGTTTGGTAGAATATTCGTTTGCCATCTGCTGAAAAACGCGGATACTCTCCTTCTGTGGTAAGCAAGGTTCCTTCGTCTTTGGAATTACTATCTTTTAAATAAAGCCCAGGGTTTTTAGAATGAAGGAAGCCCTGGTGATAATTACCGCTTTCTTTTCGGTAGACGATTTGTTTGCCATCCGGCGAGAATTGAGGCGTTCGATATATTCCTTTTTTGGTCGTCACTTTGGTGCTTTGCCCGGAAGCAATATTCGTCTTCATAATGGAACCCATGTCTTCGTCATTCCAGGTAACATAAGTCAGCGTGCGTCCATCCTTTGAGAAGGCTGGTTCGAATTCAAAATCTTCATTTTGGGTTAAGCGAGTTGCGGTTCCATCAGGGAGGGACATTTTCCAAAGGTGACCAACAGCATTGAATACTAAGGTTTTGCCATCCGGACTAGTTACGGTATGTCGAATAGCTTTAGCATTGAATTCGGCCGGAGCTACTTCCTGTTCGAATCGGATGGTTTCAGCAAATCGATGTTTAGCTTCTACTTCGAAAGGAACCTCTTTAGTCGTTTTTGCTTTGACATTGATATTTTTAATTTTTCCTTTGGCGTAGATGATAATGTTTTGATCATCTGGTGTCCAGTCAAAGCCGGGGTAAACACCAAAAATCGCCCATGCTTCCTGTTGATCCTTAGTCAAGTCATCGTAGATAGGGTATTCTTCTCCTGTTTCCAGGTTTTGCACAAAGAGTACAGATTTTTCTCTGATCCTACGTACGTAGGCCAACCATTCGCCATTATTAGAGATCTGTGGACGACAGGCACCGCCTGGGCCAGAGACGAAAGTTGAAGTTTCGCCTTTCTCCATATCGTAGCGTTTGATTACGTAAATCTGGCTATTTGGATCTTTGTTGTATTGGAAGTAACCACCGGGATAAACATCTTCGCTGAAGTACAAATACCTCCCGTTGGGATCAATGGTAGGCTCGTTGACATCCTGTTGGTCATTTTTTCGTTTGGTAAGTTGAATTCCACTTCCTCCGGTGATATGGTACATCCACATTTCCCCGGCTCCGAGGGAGCGTTGGCTGGTGAAGTGTTTTCTGGCAATGATATACTGACCATCTGGCGTCCAGATGGCATTATTGAGCAAACGAAAACTTTCTTTAGTGATTTGTTTGGCATCACTTCCATCGGTATTCATGGTCCAGATATTATCTCCTCCTCCGGCATCGCTGGTGAAAAGTATTTTTGAACCATCCGGACTAAATCGGGGCTGCACTTCCCAGGCTAATCCCGAACGGAGTGATTTGGCTTTGCCGCCAGCTATTGGCATACTAAAAATATCTCCAAGGAGGTCGAAGACTATGGTTTTGCCATCCGGACTGACATCGAGATTGAGCCAGGTCCCTTCATTGGTGTTGATGGTAACCTCTTTGAATTTTCCCGGAGGGTCATTGACGTCCCATTTTTCTTTATCCTGTGCAAAGATTGAAATGCTGGAGAGTAAAAAACATAGTAATATTTGGTAAGGTCGCATATTGGTGGTTTTATGACAAAACTACAATTTCTGATTAAAAAAGTGAGCAAGATAAAATAGCAATAGAACTGTTTCTTTACGTAAATGATTTGTTTAGTCAACTTTGAAATGAATGTACCTCTGTATTTGATATTAAAATGTTTTTTAATGCTTATTCTTAGCTTATATTCTACTTTCAATTTTGGAATGATGCTCAATTCTGTATATTTTTGTTTATGACCACAACGAAAATCACAACTCAACATCCGCAACTCAAGCAACGATTAAGCACTCTAGATAAAAAACTCAATTTATTATTGGAGGAGCTTAAGTTTTACTCTGACGATCAATTGAATCGTAAACCAAGTGCTGGCAAGTGGTCTGTTATTCAAAATATGCATCATTTACTGCTGGTAGAGCAGGCTTCTCAAAAATACCTGGAGAAAAAACTCAGCTTTAATCCGACACTAAAGAATGTTAATCTACTAACGAATATGAGAATGCTTGTTTTGTGGAGTTTCTTAAAAGCCCCATTTAAGTGGGATGCGCCAAATGCGGTAGGAGAAGAAAAACTACCAGAGTATGTGGGATTCTGGGATCAAAGCAAACAATGGAAAGAGCAACGTTCTTCCTTGCAACAATACCTTGCAGCCTTACCTACGGAGATTCTAAAAAAAGAAGTGTACAAACATCCATTTGCAGGAAGACTTAGCATTGCGGGGATGTTATCTTCTATTGAATGGCATTTTGATCGTCATCATCGACAGATTCGAAATATTATCAAACACTTCCCCAAGCAGAATTGAGCACTTCTATTTATTTTTTAGCGATTCTTCCGCCGGATGATATTCTGGAGGAAGTTGCTACGTTTAAGTATTATGCCAGGGATCATTTTGATAGTGCACGGGCCCTGCGTTCTCCGGCCCATATCACGCTGGAACCCCCGTTTAAATGGGAGGACGATAGGATCAGCGAATTAAAAGAAAAAATACAAGCCTTTGATAATTCCCAGACCGCTTTTCCGGTAAGCTTACATAATTTTTCTTCATTTCCACCGCGGGTTATTTTTGTTGATGTAGTCTTAAGTGCTGAACTTGAAGCCTTACAAGCAGCCTTGAAACTTCATATGCGTAATGCAGTCGGTATAAAAAGTGATCGCCCGGAACGGCCTTATCACCCGCATATGACAGTCGCATTTAAAGATTTGAGAAAGTCTATGTATGGCAGAGCCTGGGAATATTTCAAACAGGTAAGCTATGAACGTTCTTTTGAAGTGAGTAGCTTTTGGATACTGAAGCACGATGGAAAAATTTGGCAAAAGTATCTTGAGGTTCCATTCTGAATTAGATAAGTCGTTTTAGTACACGCAAACTGTTTTTTTCCAACTGCGAGAAATTTCCATCCACATTAAAGACCTGCTGGACTAAATCCATTAGTTCACGAGCCCGTGCTTCGGTTGGAAAGTATAGGCCTTTATATTGAAGGATTGTTTGGATATGTTGATAGTCGTTAGCCTCGTCAAATTCTGTTTTGATAGTTTGATAAGCATCATCAGAAATGCGACTTTTAATCAGTTTGACTTCTTCATCACTTAGCTCCATATCGGCATTTGCGGCATATAAGAGGAGGTAGGTAGTGAATTCTTCAAAGTTCCATTTTGGCTGATCAGACATAGTATGCTTGTTTTGAGTCAATAGGTTAAACTAATTTTACAGAGTCATAAGAGACGATGTATTAGCTGTCCTAAAGTTAGTGCTTTTTCAAGTTTTTCATAGCTTCTGCTATCTTTTGAGCGTTTTGATCTGTTGATTTTTCGAGATGATTTACGACATTTTGGAAGTTTTTTTCTGATTTGTTTTGGCTCAGCTTATACCGTGCCTGGATGTCCTCTACTTTTAGTTCGAAGCCGACAATTCCTCTAAGTTGACGTAATAAATATTGCTCCTCGATATCTTCTGGCCGTACCGGAGAAGATACACCTGATTCATACTTATTCATTTGAAACTTCACAAAATCAAAAAGTTCATCTTCAGAAAAAAGACGGGGCTTACCATACATATGAACGGCAATATAATTCCAGGTAGGTACCTCCTTGTAATCGTACCAGGAAGGGGAAATATAGGAATGCGCTTCCATAAAGCTTATTAGAATCTCTTGCTTGGGATCAAAAGTTTTCCATTGAGGATTGGCCCTGGCTAAATGCCCTTTTAGATATAAATCATCCTCTTTTAATTCGTATTCTATTGGAATATGCGTTGCGACAGGCTTTTGGTCATCATAACTTATTACTGTAGCAAAATTGTACTGATCGATAAATCGGATGATTTCTGCTCTGTCTTCCACTTTATTTAGTTTAGGAATATACATGTGATTAACATTTGGTGAAATTGATTACGTTGCAGGACATTTACTCCTCAAAATAGGAAGGTGATCTAAATTATTTAATAATGCTGTTACTTTTTTCAATTTGTACATTATCATATGTATAAACCGTTCTATTTCCTTTCTTCTTGAACAATATGTACTTTTGCTATAGCAAATGATACTCTGAGCATTACTTTGATCGTTTGCTAAAAGTATAAATCAGCTACCGGTATATGCGAATAATCGTTTCCCTTATTCTAATATCATCTATTGTAACTCTAACTCAAGCGCAGGAGAGCTTTCCAATCAAAGTAAATAAAAAATGGGGCTTAATCAATGCGAATGGTGCGGTTATCGTAGAACCACTCTATGATGCTATCGGAGAGTTTAAGCAATTCGGCTATGCTGTCATGCAGCGTAATGGAAGAGTAGGGATGTTACAATCTGACGGATCTGAATTGATTGAGCCGGCTTATGATGATCTCAAGGTCTTGGACAGTACTCTAATTGCCGTAAAGGAGTACGATGACTGGAAGGTAATTAACACTAATGGTCAGACGGTATTAGAGACTAATTATGAGAGGATTCGTGTCTGGCCAGGAGGGTATCTAGCTTATATGCAGGAAGGTCGCTGGGGAATGGTTGATTATTCGGGAGGTGTGATTTGCAGCCCACAATTCGATGGATTAAGATTATTAGAAGAAGGTTTTTTCCAGACACAGGTTAATGACAGGGTTGGGTTGATGCATAAAACCGGAGAAATTATTCTGGAGCCGATCGCAGAAAAAGTCACCATTTTTAATCCTCAATTATTCTTTTTTCAAAACGAAGGGGAATGGGGAGCTGTAAATCTTGACGGACGGCTGGTTATTCCTCAAAAATATCAAAGATACCATCCGATTGCAGCGCAATTCCTCCAGCTCGACCAAAAGTCTGGTCGCGATCTTTATGTGCTGAAGGAAGAAAAGATTATCTCAGAATCACAGTATGATGCTTTCTACCCGTTTTCGGAAGAGTACTTATTATGCAAAAAGAATCGTCGCCTTGGGTTGATGGACAAAAAAGGGACTGTAATCCTGGAAGCTCGGTTTGAAGAAATACAAGCATTTTCTGATGGACAGTTTCGTGCTCGACTTGAAGGCTTATGGGGTATTGTTTCGATTAATAACGAACGAATTGTTCCTTTTGAATATGATTTTATAGCTCCGGTAATTGGCAAGAATGCACTGATCAAAAAAAATAACCAGTTCGGAGTGATTAATACCAAAGGTAGATTGGTCGTGCCGATTAATTATGACCGGATAGAGATAACAGAAGATCGTACAAATGCTTATCAGGGGGATGCCTTATCTCTATTTTATTTTGATGAAGAAGGTTTAGCACAGGACGAAAGCAATTTTAAGAAACATTATACGATCTCCATAGGAAAAAAGAAAAATACACGGATTCGAATGCTCCGCAACCGTACTCAGGAAAGTGATTATAGTCTTGGACAATTCGAATGGTTTTATTCTTCTGATGAAGATAAATGGGGATTGCGGAAAATAGGTGATGGCTCTATTCAAATCAAGCCTTCATTTCATACTATTAACGTTCAAAGAGATTTTGGCTTTACTGTAGTCGGTTTGGAAAAACAATCCAAAGGCATTTTCGAGCGAACTACTTTTCGTTACGAGATGGTTTATGGTATTGTCAATAATGAAGTAGGCCTTTTGGTTAGTGAACTAAATCTGCTGGATGTAAGACTGTCAGATTATCAAAAGGGATTAAAAGTAGCGAGGGTTATTTTTACAAGTGGCAAACATGGCCTAATGAGCCGTGAACCTGTAGGGCTGATGTTGCGCAAAGATTTTGCCTACATCGGAGAGTTCAAAGAAGGTCTTGCAAGGAGTAGTAGTAAGGGAAAGCTTTCCGCAAAACTAAAGGCGGGTAAATATGGCTTAGGTTTACTTGTCCATTATCTAAACTCACAGTTTAGTCCAAGCATAATGCTGGATTATACCTTATATGACAGATCATTTGAGAATGAGGCTCAATTAATCTGTGAAAATTGCTACTGGGGATACCTTGATACCATTGGTCAGATTGCGGTGCAATCCCAATTCTCTTATGCGAAAGATTTTGTCAATGATGTAGGGATTGTCGAAAATGAAGGTAAATGGGGAGCTGTTAACCGGGCAGATCAGATGGTACTTCCAGCCATTTACGATGGCGTTCATTTTTTGGAAAATACCGGGAATAAAATCCTTCGGGTGTATAATAACAAACAAAAGTATGGATTGATCGATACGCTTGGACAAGTAACCGTCAACTTGAAGTATGACAAAATTGGAGCCTTCAATGAAAGTCGACTAGCCGTAAAACGAAATGGTGCCTGGGGGTTTGTAGATGAAAACGGTCTAGAAGTAGTGCCTTGTCGTTTTCAGAGAGTAAAGAATTTTTATGGTGGACTAGCTGCTGTTAAACTTTCCAATAAATGGGGAATAATAGACAAGCAGGGGAATACAATTATTGATTTTCAATATACACGGATCGGAAACTTTCGGGATACTTTAACCTGGGTGTACACCTCCAAAGGAGCAGGTTTTATCAATAAGGCAAATGAAATGATCATTGAGCCTAAGTATAATAAGGCCTTTGATTTTGAGGAAGGGCTGGCCAGAGTGGTAGTTGATGGTAAATATGGCTTAATCAATCTCGAAGGTAAATATGTTATCCGCCCAAGATATTCTTTTATTGAAGAATTTGATGAAAATGGCCTTGCAGTGGTTCGAATGGGGAATTCCCGAATCCGATATGGATTGATCGACCGTACTGGAAAAATTATCACTAAAAAAGCTTACAAACAAATCGAACCTTTCAAAGAAGGGCTGGCGGCTGTTAAACTGAAGGGCGCTTATGGATTTATCGATACAAAAGGAGATTTGGTCGTTCCCGCGATTTACTCCAAAGTAGCTTATTTCCAAGAAGGTCGGGCGGCAGTTCAGCGGGATGGACTTTGTGGTTATATTGATAAAGAAGGCGAAGAAGTTGTTCATCTTGAATTTAGTAAATGCCTGGATTTTGATAATGGAAAGGCGGTTGTCTACAAAGGATACAGACGTGGAGGCTTAATTGACCTGAATGGTAATTATATTATCGAACCAAGCCTAAATAGACTCTATCATTTTTCTGATGGTCGTGGCCTGGTACGGGACAGCTCCTATCGCTTTTATTACATTACTTCACAAAGCAATAATATCCATAGTGGAATGTATCAGCAAGCCGGGGCTTTTCAGCATGGTGTGGCAGTGGTACAATCCACCGAAAATGATCACTGGGGCGTTATCAATCAGAAAGGAATTGAGCTCATTTCGCCTAAATACGATAAAATAGAAAATTTTAAAGATGGTTATGCCCGAGTACGGATTCGCCAGCTTTCCGGCCTCAGCAATTTATCCGGTGAATTAATAGTCCAACCTAATTATGAGTATATCAGTTATGCCGGTGAAGGTGTTTTCCGAGTTGAGCAAGGAGACAAAATCGGTTACTTTGATGCTGATGGTAAGTGGATTTGGGAGATCGAAGAGTAGATTTTTCAAATTTTAGTTTCCTTTCTTAGCTTGCAGAATCATTTTTCTTATTTTTTTGCCCTCCACAATCCTGTCTAATTCCCTCAGATAGACAACTTTATCTACAATTTGCTGTTCCATTTTCAACTTCCTGAAAATATTTTTCTAAGTCAGGCAACCCATTTTCATATTTCTGCATATTTATTAAAAAACGAACCTACGAAAAGAGGTGAATAAACAACCAATCGATACCGTACTCATAAAACAAGCTTTAAGAGGTGATCAGGCCGCTTATAAGTCCTTGTATGAGCTGTATAAACAGCGGTTGTTTGTCATTTGCCTGCGTTATGCAAAAGAGCGTAATATCGCACAGGATTATTTGCAAGAATCTTTTATTAGTATTTTTAAGAACTTAAATCAGTTCGATCCAAATAAAGGAAGCTTCGAACCCTGGGCCAAAAGGATAGCGATCAACACTTGTTTGATGGACATTCGTAAACAGTCCCTTTATGCAATCGGCCTCAACGGAGCGGAGCATATCGAGTCAAATGAAGTAGGCGTTTTATCTGAGCTGTCATTAAAAGAGATGTTAGCACTCATTCAGCAATTGCCTTTAGGATATCGTACCATTTTTAACATGTATGTTATCGACGGCTACACCCACAAAGAAATTGCTGGCAACTTAAATATCTCGATCAGTACTTCAAAGAGTCAATTAATGAAAGCCCGGCACTTATTGCAGAAAAAGATTATAACACAGCAACAGACGTTTAATCAGGAACATGGATAAATTTAATGACATATGGAAAGATCGGTTCAACCAGGGAGACATTCCTGATGCTGATTGGAATACCCCTGACAAAGAGGTCTGGGAGGCTATTCTGCCGCATGTCCCTGCCAGCGAAGATAGAAGGCGCCCCTTGTTATTTTGGATTATTCTAGGGGCTTCCATTCTTGGAATCGCTATACTAAGCTACTATCTAAGTTCTTCAAAAACTATTTCTCAGCATTCAATGCCAGCTACAGATTCTCCTGTACTTGCTTATGTGAGTAATACTAATACCGGAAGAACAAAAGAGATTAAAGAACATAAAGACGAAGCAAAGAAAACTACTGCTATTTTAAATACAAGCGTCGAAGCCACGGCGTCAGCCGCTAATCTCGACAACGCTCAGCGAGTACAAAAAAATGTACATTCGCAAGACAACCTCCATAATGCTCTCCAAATTAGAACGGAGAGTAGAGGTATCGATCGGGTTAAACTGAAAGATGAGCACCTGGGGACAGATGCTCCGAAAGCAAGGCAGGAAACTGAAACAGTGCATGAAAATACTGTAACTGAAGATGTTTTGCTTTCGCCTCTACCTTTTGTACCAACATTATTGCTCCCTGTTGAAGCTAATGAAGAGCCGGTTATTACGATTCCTTTTAAGGTAATACCTAATGCTATAGAATTGCCCAAACCTAAACGACTAAAATTGGCCTTTGAAAGTGGAGCAACATACTGGCAGCACCGTATCAGTGAACAGTATACGAGTGATTTATCGGCTTTCGAGTTTAATTATTCGGATGATTGGGGTTGGTCAACTCAGGCAGTTATTTCTTATGATCTTAATGACAAGATAGCGATCACCGGAGGCATAGCCTACGAAAGGATTTCAACTACTTCAGGACATAATTCCAATTTAGTTTATGATCCGACGATCGAAGAAGGAGCAATGACAAATGATTATGATGCTTCTTTAGCAACACCTTACGGAATTGTCGGTGCTAACTTTAGATTTCAGCGAGAAGAGGAATTAGGAGATGACCCCGTAGACTTATTAGTTGACTTTCATTCGAAACATACGATTCAAAACGTTTCCGTTCCTGTTGGTGTAGAAGTTTATCCGATCGGACAAAGACGGAAGCTCATTCCTTCAATTGGATTAGGCGTAGGCACAAATTATTTATTCGGAATAGAAAATCAAATTGGGTCGATTGATACTAATCACGATGCCATTAAATATATAAAAGGAGAAAATACTTCCTTTAATCAACCTGAACTAGAACGATTACACTTTGATCTCAGATTAGCTGTTGGTTTGGAATATATGATTCAATCTGATTTAAATGTAGGCATTCAAACTAATTTTGCACGAGGTATTAATCCTATTTTCGAATTAGAAGATTATGAGACACGAATCAATAGATATCAGGTTCAGCTAAGTCTCAGTAAAAAATTCTAACGCTACCAATAATTATCGGAGTACTTAGGAATTCATACTCTAAGCATTATGGGCTTACAACTATAAACAAAAAATAAGCAGAAAACCTTCTGCTTCACTATTCAATACAAGACTAAAATTTTAATTTTTTCAGTTGTCGATACCACCGACAACCCCTAAATACTATTATTTAAACTTAAACTATTTATTATGAAATTGTTCTACACCATACTAATGGTGTGCTGGGCTTGCTTTGCCCAGGCACAAACTGTTGTTGATGTTATTGTTAACAGCGCCGATCACAACACACTAGAAACGGCCGTAATTGAAGCCGGTTTAGTTGATGCCCTTAGTGGACCGGGTCCATTTACCGTTTTTGCTCCAACCGATGAAGCGTTTAACGAAATCGATACAGAGGTACTTAATGCTCTACTCTCCGACCCAACAGGTGATTTACAAAAAATCCTTCGTTACCACGTCGTAAACGCAGAAGTTCCATCCTCTGCGCTAAGCGATGGTGATGAAGCGAATAGCTTGCTTGGACAAATGGTTGCAGTTGCAATTGACGGTAATACTGTAATGATTAATGATGCAATGGTTACGGTTACGGATATCCCGGCCTCTAATGGTATCGTGCATGTAATTGATGCGGTTATGCTACCACCAGCGAATTCAGTGGTGGATGTTGTGGTAAATAGTGATGTGCATAACACACTGGAGACGGCAGTGATTGAAGCGGAGTTAGCCGGAGCATTGAGTGGAGATGGACCGTTCACTGTATTTGCACCAACTGATGCAGCATTCGCAGAAATAGATGCAGATGTATTGAATGAG
>JAHDHW010000138.1:12951-14285 GCA_020631105.1 Saprospiraceae bacterium
TACTTGCTGACCCAACAGGTGATTTACAAAAAATCTTACGTTACCACGTAGTTGGCGCTAATGCAGTGTCTTCAAGCTTGAGTGATGGCGATAGCCCACGAACCCTACTTGGACAAAATGTTGATGTAGAGATTTCTGATGATGGCGTGATGATTAATAATGCGATGGTAACCATCACTGATATTGAAACTTTCAACGGAGTTGTACATGTAATTGATGCGGTAATGTTACCACCAGCTTCTACAGTTGTAGATGTAGTCGTAAATAGTGAAGTACATAATACCTTGGAAACAGCAGTAGTGGAGGCGGAGTTAGCGGGAGCATTGAGTGGAGACGGTCCGTTCACTGTATTTGCACCAACAGATGCAGCTTTCGCAGAAATAGACGAAGATGTATTAAATACTTTACTCGCTGATCCTACGGGTGACCTGGCTCGAATCCTCCGTTACCACGTCGTGGGGGCGAACGCAGTATCGAGTTCTTTAAGTGATGGCGATAGCCCACGAACTTTATTAGGACAGAATGTTGATGTATCGATTACTAGTGATGGTGTAATGATTAATGATGCAATGGTAAGTATCGCAGATATCGAAACCTTCAATGGTGTAGTACACGTGATCGATGCAGTAATGCTTCCACCAGCAAGTACGGTTGTAGATGTTGTAGTGAATAGTGAAATACACAATACTTTAGAAACGGCCGTAATTGAAGCGGAGTTAGCGGAGACGCTTAGTGGAGATGGACCATTTACTGTATTTGCACCAACGGATGCTGCTTTTGCAGAGATCGACGAAGATGTATTGAATGCTTTATTGGCAGACCCGACAGGAGACTTAGCTAATATTCTACTTTACCATGTTTTAGATACAGAAGTTACTTCTGATCAATTATCAGACGGTCAAACAGCTACAACTTTATTCAATCAGGATATTACGGTGACTATTGATGATGATGGTGTGATGATTAATGATGCGATGGTTGTTGTTGCGGATATTCAAACCTTTAATGGTACCGTACATGTGATTGACGCAGTCCTTTTACCTCAACTTACTGCGGTAAATGACCTTAACCAGTTAACTGCAAAGGTATTGCCTAATCCTACTACAGATTATTTAATGGTTGATCTTCCTGAGGAGATGATGAATAAAGAAGTGACGGCACAATTGATCAGCTTAAACGGCAGCACTGTACAAAGCTGGGTAATCAATAATAGCGGTACGCGTTTGGACTTAGCTCAAGGATTGAGCGGAACATATATCCTGTTACTAAACACTGATACGGATTATGCCCGTACAAAAGTGATGGTAACCAAATAGTAAGTAGTTGGGCGGAAT
>JAHDHW010000325.1 GCA_020631105.1 Saprospiraceae bacterium
AGTCATAAGCATGTCCTGATTGAACGAAGTGAACGTCAGGATCATTAGTCATAGATTTTTATTAAACATAAACGAAATGAAAAACACATTATATTTTTTATTCATCGGCATCCTTCTGGCGACGCTGAGTTGTGCATCAGAGACGGTAGATACCACAGAGGTAGACAAATTAAAACAGCAGATCGCAGAGACCGAAGCAAAAATTCAAGAAATGGGTAACGAAAAACCAGGTTTGATCCACACCGTATTCTTCTGGTTAAAAGAAGATTTAACTGCAGAGCAAAAAGCAAAATTTGAAGCTGGTGTCAAATCACTAAGCACAATCAGTCACGTTAAAGATTGCTACATAGGCCCTCCGGCAGCTACCGAAAAACGAGAGGTGGTCGACAACTCTTTTGACTTGTCTCTGATCTGCCACTTCGATGGTAAGGCAGCTCAGGATGCTTATCAAATTGATCCTATTCACCTCAAATTCGTAGAAGAATGTAAAGATTTGTGGGAGCGTGTTATTGTCTACGATAGTAGCATAAACTAACCGATATGTTCCGGATGCTCTTCTTCAGTTTTTGTCTCCTGGCTTTAGGCTGCGGGCAATCAGAACCTTCTCCTTCTCAAAGAGCTAAGCTGCCAAATATTGTCTGGCTGGTTGCTGAAGACTTGAGTCCAATCATTCCTCCTTTTGGCGACTCGACTGTGGAAACACCAAACCTCAGTCGACTCGCTGCTGAAGGAATCCGTTATACTAATTTCTATTCTGTTTCCGGTGTTTGCGCACCAAGTCGTGCCGCAATTGCGACGGGGATGTACCCTTCCAGTATCGGTGCTCATCATATGCGAACGCAATGGAACAGTGCTTATCTCGAAAGTCTTGGCCTGCAAATTTATGAAGCCGTTCCTCCATCTGAAGTTAAGATGATGTCGGAAAGACTTCGTGCCCAGGGCTATTATTGCACTAATAATGATAAAACGGATTACCAATTTGTACCAACCGTAACGGCTTGGGACGAAAGCGGGCCTAAAGCGCATTGGAAAAACCGAGGTGAAGGTCAACCTTTCTTCGCTATTTTCAATTTTGGAGTAACGCATGAGAGCCAGGTCTTTTGGCCAACGGGTAAGAAGAACTTACGCTATCGGGCGCCCTTCCCTCCTGATGACGGACCAATTCCGGATTGGAACGACCGCATCGATTCTGCGGACTGGAAACTTTTGGTAGACGAGCAACTAGACGTCCCCGTTCCGCCTTACCTGATTGATAATGAAGCGACTCGAAAAGATGTTCGCAGAGTCTATTCTAATATCGTCGAGATGGATCGGCAGGTAGGCTTTTTACTGGATCAACTTGAAGCAGCCGGGGAACTGGACAATACGATTATCTTTTGGTATACCGATCATGGCGGGCCATTACCGAGACAAAAGCGATTGCTGTATGACTCTGGCATTCAGGTGCCGATGATCGTGCGGTTTCCAGATAAAAAAGGTGGAGGTACGATTGACGACCAACTCATTAGTTTTATTGATTTAGCGCCAACCGTTTTTTCACTCGCTGAGCTACCGCCGCCGAATTATCTACAGGGGCAAGCCTTCCTCGGTCCTCATGCTGCGAAGCAAGCCAGAGATTACATCCATGCTGCCGCAGATCGCTTTGATACGGAATACGATATGATCAGAGCCGTTAGAGATAAGCGCTTTAAATACCTTAGAAACTTTCAACCAGAGAAAGGATATTATCTTCCGGTTACCTATCGCGAAAACATGGTTGCGATGCAAGAGCTACTTAAGGCTAAAGCTGCTGGTACACTTAATGAAGTACAGGCTCAATGGTTTCGCGAAAGCAAACCAAGCGAAGAACTCTTCGACACCCAAGCGGATCCACACGAGCTAAATAACCTGGCTGATGACCCAAACTATTCGGATCAACTATTGCAGCTCCGCGAAGAATGTGATCGCTGGATGAAAGCGATTGAGGACAAAGGACATATTCCGGAAGGAGAACTTCTAGAAAGTTTTTGGCCGAATCGAGAGCAACCCATTACAGCTGCCCCAGTCATTGAAGAAGTGAATGGAAAAATAAACCTCAGCTGCCCTACCCCGGGAGCTTCCATTGGTTATCAAATTCTTCAAAAGGATAAACCCTTAAATACCTGGAAGGTCTACACTGAGCCTTTTGAATTACGGGAAGGCACTTCGCTTAAAGTTATTGCGGATCGAATTGGTTTTGCTAAGAGTGAAGTGGGGGTATTCGGTGAGTGAGATGGTGAG
>JAHDHW010000139.1 GCA_020631105.1 Saprospiraceae bacterium
AGTTGCGACCATTCAGATTATTATAATTCAGAAGAATTGAATCAGCAAGTGTTGCTGCCCAAACATGACCCAAAAGATAAAGAGCCCTTGTATATCGGGTTTTTTCATACCGGTGCTTATCAGGATGCGATTAGTGGTTATGGCGGAATCAAGCATTGTCTGATTCCATCTCCGAAGCATATCATTATTGACCGGGATGAGACAGGAAACTTTGTGAGTAAAATCTTTAGAGAGCAGCAGGAACCGGAGGATATGCTGAGGATCCTGGGCTACTTTGCCTGATGCAAAATGCTTTGTAAAAGCAAAGGACTTCCTTATCGTCGTTATATGGTTGCTTCACTAATTAGTTTTAATCTCTTTTAAGTCTAAATGATTCGAAATAATGCCTAAGAATACTTTTGCTGGAATACCTAAAAAGTACGCGAATAAAAAAAACGCTGAAATCTATCTCACTTCCATTCCTTACGATGGTACGAGTACCTGGGGCAAAGGAGCCAATAAAGGTTTTGAGGCTTTTATGGAAGCTGCGGAAAATATGGAGCTCTATGATATTGAGACCAACTCTGAAGTGTACAAACGTGGTGTTTATTTAGTGCCGGCCATCGGAGAGGACAAGAGTCCCAAGGCCGTTTTTAAGGCCGTTTATCAGCGGACGAAAGCACTCTTGAATGAAAATAAATTCCTTACGTTTTTTGGAGGAGAGCATTCCGTCAGCATTGGAGTTATTAAAGCTTTTTATGAAAAGTATCCCCGACTTACGGTTTTGCAGATTGATGCGCATACGGACTTGCGTCCGGAGTACGAAGGGACACCTTATAATCATGCCTGTGCGGTATATGATGCAAGTCAACATACAAATTTGATTCAGGTCGGCATCCGAAGTATGGATGTAGAAGAGTTACCCTACCTGAAAAAGCATCAGTGCTATTTTGCAGAAGATATTCACGCTAAGAAAAAATGGATGAAGCAAGCCATTAGCCAAATGACGGATGATGTTTATATCACTTTGGATTTAGATGCTTTTGACTCGTCCATTATGCCTTCCACAGGTACTCCCGAACCCGGTGGGATGGATTGGTATTCCGTCACTCGATTTTTAAAGAAAGTATTTAAACACAAAAATGTAGTGGGCTTTGATATTGTGGAGCTTGCACCGAATCCGGAAAACCGTGCGCCTGATTTTTTGGCGGCTAAGCTGTACTATAAAATGTTGAGTTATAAGTACGCATTCGAAAACGAAAATCCGAAATAGGTACCCTTATACCTTAAATCTATTTTAATTCAATTTTTCTAAAAAAGTATCATGGACCAAGCGATCACGAATTTTATAACGCACCACTATCGTCACTTTAATGCAGCCGCTTTGGTGGATGCGGCTAAGGCTTATGTAGATCAACTTGAGCAAGGAAACAAAATGATGATTACTATGGCCGGCGCGATGAGTACGGCGGAGTTGGGGCTTTCGCTGGCAGAAATGATTCGCCAGGATAAGGTGCAGATTATTACTTGTACCGGAGCGAATCTGGAAGAAGACATTTTTAATCTTGTTGCGCATGATCATTATAAAAGAGTACCTAATTATCGCGATTTGAGCCCGGCGGATGAAAAGGCTTTGCTGGACCAACATTTCAATAGAGTGACAGATACTTGCATTCCGGAAGAAGAGGCGATGCGTCGGATTGAGCGCCAACTAATCGAGGTATGGACCAAAGCAAAAGAAGAAGGAAAGCGCTTTTTTCCTCACGAATATTTGTACCAGATAATCCGCTCTGGGACTTTGGAGATGCAGATTGATCCGAAGGATTCTTGGATGGTTGCCGCCTGCGAAAAGAACATTCCGATCATCGTCCCGGGCTGGGAAGATTCAACGACAGGGAACATGTTTGCTGCGCATTGTATGAGCGGAAAGCTTGATGCTTCGTTAGTAAAGTCAGGCATCGAATATATGATGTACCTGGCGGATTGGTATATTGAAAATGCAAAACCCAATGGAGTAGGATTCTTTCAGATTGGTGGAGGTATAGCTGGTGACTTTCCGATATGTACGGTGCCGATGCTTCGACAGGATATGGAAATGGAGGATACTCCTTTCTGGTCATATTTTTGCCAAATCAGTGATTCAACAACTTCCTACGGATCTTATTCTGGTGCAGTACCCAATGAAAAAATCACCTGGGAAAAGCTTGATGTTGATACCCCGCGATTCGTAATCGAATCGGATGCTACCATTGTAGCACCGTTAATTTTTGCTTATATCTTAGGTTGGTAGAGGATTAGTGTAGAAAGAGTAAAGAGCAAGTTGATAGAGAAGGACTCTTTATTAACTTGCTCTTTTTATTAGCTTTTTAACTGAGCTAAGGAGGGCGTAAGTTACGCTGATTTATCTAGGTCAAACGACAAATCTAAATCATCATCGTCGTTGTTCAGCCAGGCGTTGGTATGCCGATACTTTTGTTTTGGCATTCTTTTTTTCTTTTTCAATTGGAATTCATCCTCATTACGGTGGACGAATTGCTTCTTCTTAGACTTCATTTTAATTAAGGTTGATGAATAAAATTACATCTAAAGTCGGACTTAAATCTGAAGAAAATCTGAAGAAATACACCTTTTTTGAGGAAAAAGGGTAGCGTGCCTGAAAGGTTTTTTCAAGGAGAAATAATAGAAGCTAAGGGCCAAAAGGGGGCTGGAAACTTATTTATTGCTTAAATAAATATCAAAGACTACCGCAAGATTTCCTTTGGTATCTTCCAGCGAGATTGGAAGTATACGTCTTTCTGCTTTTTTCTTGGAGGCCCAGGGATCATCAACGATATGTGGATCACCGTGAAAATAAATTTGAGAGATAAGCTCTTTCTTAGCTTTGGCGGTCACTCGGTAATGGATGTGGGCCGGACGAAATTTATCACCGTTCAAATACTTCCCGGGGAGGATAGTTTTAAAGGAATATTCGCCAGCTTTATTAGTGATTACCTTGCCTCTCTGGTGAAAGTCATTCGAGTCATTATCATAGGCACCTTCTTTGTCGCAGTGCCATATTTCGATCATCGCTTCTGATAAAGGAGTGGTACAATCATCATCGTAAACAATTCCCTTGAGGTCAATAACGGTCCCTTCAAGACCTTCATAAGTAAGGTCTGATCTGAGTGGAACGTCGGCCCGGTAGAATGGCCCCAGGATGTCATTGGAAGTTTCGCAGTCTCCGACGAATGATCCGTCATCGGTCTTTATGATTTTTCCGAAAGTACTCAAGCTAATTGCACTTAATCCGGAGGCAGCAATAAATTTACGTCGATCCATGATTGATTAATTTAGAGTTAGCAAATGAAAAGAGTACAGCAATAAGAGGGTTCTATAAAGTAGAACTCCACTTTGCTAAAGAATATTGTAAAAGTACCCTCTCCGCCAGATTTAAATCAAAAGGGAGATTTATATAGCGCTTCGTTTAAGAAAGTCTCATCCGTCAGTGTTTTAAGGAAATTGATTAGGTCCTCTTTGTCCTGATCCGTAAGGAATAAACCTGTGTCTTTGGTGTTTAGAACCGTCTGGTCCGCCGTTGAAGATTCCTGAATACCTTCATTATAATGATCGATGACCTGCTCTAAAGTCTCGAATCTGCCATCGTGCATGTAGGGTGCCGTAACGGCGATGTTCCGGAGTGATGGTACCTTGAATTTTCCGTTATCATCAGGATTATTAGTGACCTCTGCTCTCCCCATGTCTGTCATGCTTGCATCGCTATCTAAACCATTGTTCATGTATTGATCATTTTCAAAGTTCGTTCCTCCATGACAGTGTGCACAATCTGCACCTGAAAACTCCGGAAAAAATGGATTATACTCTGTTTCAAAAAGTATACGCCCTCTTTCTTCACTCTCCGTAAGTTCTACTTCTCCTGCAACATATTTATCATACTTTGAATTATAGGAGACGATGCTTAGCATAAATTGCTCCATCGCCAGCGCCATTTTTTCGGAGCTTATTTCATCCGAACCGAAGGCTCTGATAAATTGGTCCTTGTACATTTCTGAAGCATTCAACTTTGTAATGACATTTTCAATAGTTTCATTCATCTCTAAAGGATCCTGAATAGGTTCTAGCGATTGATCTCTCAAACGTTCGGCACGACCATCCCAAAAGAATTCATTACTGTGCCAAGCCAGGTTGAAAACAGGCATCGCCTGCCGTTTGCCAGGGAGCATTTCTACACCGACAGAGAATTGGTTGAAGTCAGAGAAACCATCATTTTGCCGGTGGCAACTTGCACAGGATTGGCTGCCGTCTTTTGAAAGCATGGGCTCATAAAATAACATCCGGCCTAAGAGTACTCCCTGTTCGGTTAGGGGATTGTCAGGCGGAAGCTCTGGTGTCGGTAGGGCACCGTATTCGAGAACATAAGGTGTCTCATCAATTGTTACCGGCGGAGTCGTTTCCTCATCATCTTTTTTGCAGGCAGCCGTAAGCATTATGCACGTAAAAAGAAGCGCTATGTATTTTAGGTAATTCATAGAAGTTTAATTATTGGGCAAACATCGGATTGCTAATAAAGGTATCGTCAGTTAACGTTTTTAAAAATTGGACAAGGTCACTCTTTTCGGTTTCGGATAAATCAAGAGGCTTAATATAAGCACTCTTATTTTGATGAGGTTTTCCCCCTGATTGATAATGTTCAATAACTTCCTCTAAGGTACTGATAGAACCATCGTGCATGTAAGGTGCCGTTAACTCAATATTTCTTAAACTTGGGACCTTGAAAAGTGCTCTGTCAGATTCTTCTCCACTTAGTCTAAATTTTCCTTCGTCTTCGTAGATTTCATATAAGCCATTATTTTCGAATTCATAGTTAGTGAAATTAAAGTTATCATGGCACTTCGAACAATTGGTTTTGGCACTAAAGAATAACTTCATCCCATTGATCTCCGAGGGAGAAAGTGCGGATTGATCCTCATGATATTTATATTGATCAAACGGACTGTATCCACTTAGCAGACTCCTTTCAAAGCAGGCGATTGCACGTGTTATCACAAAGGGATCAACTTCCCGATCGTAGGCCTCTTTTGCCATAAGTTGGTATGAGCTATCTGTGCGTAGTCGCTCGGTGATGAGTACAATGTTGAAATCAAATTCATTATGTTCCTGAATAGGTACAAGGACCTGCATCTCTAAAGTAGGCACACCACCTTCCCTTGTCAGGTAGGGATGGTAAGCAACGTTGGCCAGAGTAGGGGAGTTACGAGTACCTAAGCGGCCTTCACTACCTATGCTAAATGCGGTGTCATCACTAAATGCTAATTCAGGGCTGTGGCAGGATGCGCAACTTAAGGAGTTATCACGGGATAATACCGGATCGTAGAATAGGCGTTTTCCTAAATCCCATCGACTTTTGGTAAATTCATTCCCTTCCGGAAAGTCAATCTCCGGGAAACCTTTCGGGACTTCCATTAAGGCTGGCCTGTAAAGTGGTTTTACTTCATCATCGGGTTGGCATGAAGTAAAAATAAGCAGGACTAATATGGCGTAAAACCATTTCATTAATTCGAAAGGAGCTTTCTGGTAATAACAGTCTGACCTTCTTTAATAAGCTGTATGAAATATACCCCGGCATGATCCAAGGTTATATCAATAACTGCATGATTGGGTACCTCATCGAATGATATGATTTGTTTTCCAAGTATATCAGATACTGCAATTCGGTAGTTTAGTTCCTTTGTTGATTCTAAAATGATTCTTGTCTTTCCAATGGCCGGATTTGGAAAAACTTCAAACTTGCTTACTTCACTAAAGTCAATAGCCGATGTTGTTTCGTTGGATTCGCTGAAAACATAATCTCTGAAATTTTCAATCGCAGTCGCAGCTTCATCATCAAAGCCATGATTAAAGACGCCGCCTTCTAAAGGGATTTCCTCTAATACTCTGTTATAGTCTGCATTAAGATTGATGGACAAGTTTCCATCTTCTGCAATGAAGTTGACCATAACCTCGGTTTGAAAATAATTCTGATCACCAAGGGCATGTATTTGACATTCCTGATTTAACTCGGGGCCTGATTTTCCTTCGAGCGCAACAAATCGATATCCTGCGGACCAACCCCAATGCATAGAAGGGAATTGCGGTGCTAAAGGATGAGGATCAATAAACAGGGCAGGGTCAGCATGATTGTTCAGAGAGTCTACTCCAATAAAAAAACGAATGGCCTCTACCTCATTTATATTATAGTTGCCCAATTCAACACTGGTAGTCGCTTCGGCATTGACGAGGATGTATAAATCCTCTATAGCCGTTTCTGTTCCACCATCATGGACTAGTGAAATTTGACTAATGTAGTATTCTAATCTTTTGAGATTGAAGGAGTGCCCCAGGTTATTTTCTGAGGGGCTAAAGAACTCAAAATTATCATTACCAAACTTATGGAATATATTAAGAGCAACATCAGTTTGTCCAAAAATACTGACATTCGCAATACAAAAAAGACAAGTTAAAAGTAAAAATCGTTTCATAATAATAAGTTTTGTAGCCCTTGAAATTAAAAAGGGATTTATTTGTATCAGTTACTTACTGATGGATTTTTGAAAGAAGGATCAATGGTTGTTTTAACCAAACCGCAACGCATCATTTTGTCACCGAAATAAGGGTTACGAATTTCTTGTTCATTACTTAACCAATCTGCTCCTTCATTATCATTTGCCATAGGACAGTGTTGAACGTATAGTGTTTCATTTGGTAAGCCAAATACTTTTACGGTTTGGATCAAAGCCTGCGAGAGAAAATCAAATTGCTGGCGTTGTTCTTCAACATCACTGGAATTCATGATTTGCTCATTATGTTCTTGAATGGCCTTTAACTGTTTCATCCAATATAGATGTGCCTCTCCGACAACTAATTTCATATCAACCAAAGCAATTGCTTCTGCTACACCTTTGCTGGTCGTAATGGCCTGCTCGCTATCAGTTGCCACCAAAGCATCTTTAAGTAAAAGGTAAGCATTTGACAGTTGTGCTAATTGTTCCTTAAAAGCCATTGGCGTATTTTCGGTATAATCCGGAAGCATCTCATAGCTGCTTACTTTTTTAACGTCTACTTCTTTATTCATCATGCTGGTTTGATTATTCAGCTGAGCAGCAGCATCAATCGTAAAGCTACCATTGGTGACGACTTCGTCTCCGTTATCCAGGCCTGTTAACACCTGATAATTATTGCCAATGCTTTCTCCCAGTTCAATTTCTCGATACTGAAAAGACGGAATTTCCATGTCCGGCAATTTGACGTAGACGACAGATCTTTTTCCGGTCCACATCACCGATGACTTGGGAACAGTAAGCTTTACGGAAGTTCTGATTTTTTTTTGTAATGTTCCGTATACAAGCATGTCAGGTTTTAGCATTCCGCCCGAATTATTAATTTCGGTTCTGATGGATGCTACCCTGGTTTTTGGGTTAATAATCGGCGCAACGAAAGTGATCCGCGTAGAAAAAGTTTTATTAGCATGGGTAGGCGTAGTGAACTCAATCTTATCACCAACTTTTATGGAGGCCAGATCTTCTTCATAAACATCGAAAAGAACCCATACCTTATTTAAGTTCATCAGTTCAAAAAGTGCCTCGCCCTGATTAAGGTAATCTCCTACTGCAACTCTTTTATTTGTAATAATCCCTGTCTCATCTGCAAACACGGTGAAAGTTTCCTGAATTGTTCCGTTTTGTTCGATGCCTTCAATTGTGGAGGCCGGAATCTTCCAGTAACGCAGTTTATTTCTTGCTGCATCAATGAGTCCCGGATTTAAATCTTGGAGTTTTAGTGCTTCCAGTAATTCTCTCTGTGCAGTTATCAATTGAGGCGAATAGATGGTCGCAATTTTCTGGCCTTTGTTTACCTGTTCACCAGTAAAGCTGACGAATAGCTTTTCAATACGACCGGGAATGTGAGCTACCTGGCTGGATGCTAGTCTCTCATCTGCCTGTACCTTCCCGGAGAGTTGAATGGTATTCTTCGAAGCTGCCTGATTCGTCTCTCCTACAAGGGTCGTTTGGATATTAGCCAGCTTGACCGATTCCGCAGTCATTTCTAATACCAATGGATCACTAGAGCTATTTTCTTCCAAAGGGATTAAGTCCATTCCACAGATTGCACAATCACCTGGTTCGTTTTGCCTTATTTGTGGGTGCATGGAGCAGGTCCATATTTCGGCACTGGTTGAAGAAGTGTTTGCAGTCTCAGGGTGATGGTGCGTACCCATGTCTGAATTATTTTTGTTTCCAAAAATAAAATAGCCAGCCGCCAGACCGATACCGATAGCGAGGATGGCTGTTATGATTAGTTTACTATTCATGCTCTTAAATTAATTTTGTAATATGTCTTCAAACTTAATCTATATTATTTAAGACATATCTTTCAATACTACTCTTTGCAAGATGACTTTGAATAATTGCTTCAAGCATTTTTAAATCGTAGCTTATCAATTCTTTTTCCATTCGCAGCAGTTCGTCAAATCCATTTCCCTGTGCACTATAATTCGTTTGAAGAATATTAATAGTCGCTTTGCTGATTTCAATTTGTTGCTGGTATAATTCCATCTGTAGCGCTGCTATTTTATGATCCGTGTATGCTTGCTCAATAGTTGCTTTGAAGCGGCTTAAGAGATCTTCTTTTTTGTTTTCCAAAACCGCTATTTTTAAATGCTCTTCTCTTTCTTTTGCCTCGTATTTCTTTTTATAAAGCGGAATTTTTACACTTGCTCGGAGTTGCAATATGTCCCTTCCATTATGCTCTGGTTGCGCATCCTTCCGATCGTTTACGATGAGGTAATCAAAACCAACTCCAAAGGTAGGTTTGTTACTTAAATCGTTTACCTTAAGTGCTTCTTGTGCCACTTCTTGCTGTAGCTGGAACATGATTAAGCTGGGATGAGTAGCCTCTATGTCTTTCATCAAATTGTCCTTGTCAAAAGGAAGTACGGCAAATTCTAAACTGTCCTGAATAAGGATTGCCGTTTGAGCTGGACGATTCAATAATTGATTGATAACTGCCGTAGGGCTTTCCTTTGCGATTTCTAAAATAGCTAGCTCTTGTAGGAGCGCTTCTTTATTGAGTTGGACCCTTAATACATCAGCGGCAGTAGCTTTTCCACTCTCCACCTTTGCCAGTGCTATTTGTTCTAGGCTGTTGATCAATCCCAGGTTTCTTGCAATAATTGATCTGCTTTTTTCTATTTCATACAAAGCAAAATATGCTTGCTTTAATTGAAATACAAGATCTAAAGCGCGGGCGTTTATTTTTTCATACAAGGTTTTAGCTTTGGCTAATTCGAGGTTTTTCTTTCCCTCTAAAACGCCTTTCCATGGCAACATCTGAGTAGCGCCCACTCGAATGATTTGCGCACCTAATCGCGTTTCGACGGGTAGCGGAAATGCACCAACACCTACTTCCGGATCAGGTAATTGACTCACTTGCGGTGCCTTTTCTAAAGCTATCAGGTATTCTTTCTCCAGTATTTTGAGCGCTAAGTTGTTATCAAGCACGCTATCCGCTAGGCTGTCAAGTGATTGAGCAGCGGCCTTATTTGACCCAATACTAGAGGCTAATAATAGCACGAGGATCACAGAAAGTATTTTTCTGGAGCGATTCAACTGACGGTTGATTCGAATGCTCCATTCTTGCCAGAGTGCGTAGAGTACAGGTACAGTAAACATAGTAATCATTTGTAAAGTCATTCCTCCAAAGGAAGGGATCGCCATAGGTAGCATAATATCTGATCCTCTTCCGGTCGAAGTGAGTACGGGAAGCAAAGCCAGGATTGTTGTAGCTGTTGTCATCATAGCAGGACGTACCCGACGAAGTCCTCCTTCAACCACGGCGTCACGGACACCTTCTATAGACTGAGGCTTGTTTTTCTTAAAGCTGTCCTGTAAGAAAGTAGCGACCAGCACGCCATCATCTGTGGCAATTCCGAACAAGGCCAGAAAGCCAACCCAGACGGCTACACTTAAATTGATGGTACGAATCTGAAAAAGGTCTCGCATATTGGTTCCAAACATATTAAAGTCCAAAAACCAACTTGTATCGTATAGTCCAATCATAATAAATCCTCCGGCAAAAGCAATGAAGACGCCGGTAAAGACCATAGCGGAAATTGTAATAGACCTAAATTGAAAATATAGAATAATAAATATGATGGCCAAGGCTATTGGGACGACTATGCTTAAGCGTTTATTTGCTCTGACTTGTTGCTCGTAATTTCCGGCAAAGCGATAATTGATACCTGCAGGGACTTCGAGGTTGCCACGGTCAATTTTTTTCTGAATATAGGCTTGAGCATTATTGACGACCTCCACTTCGGAGAAACCGTCCTCTTTATCAAAAAGTACAAAACCAATTAAAAAACCATCTTCACTTTTAATGGCTTGTGCCCCTTGTTCATAACGGATTTTTACGAAGTCACCCAGCGGAATTTGGGCACCATTATCAGTAGGTACAAAAATCCTTTTTAATGCTTCTGGATCATTTCGCAATTCGCGCGGATACCGGATCCGAATTGCATACCGTTCTCTGCCTTCCACTGTTGTTGTCATTGACATGCCTCCGATGGCCGCCTGAATATACTTTTGAACCTTTTCAATACTAAGCCCGTGACGACTAATGATGTCTCGGTCAATATCCAGAAGTAAATAGGGTTTTCCCACTATTCGGTCCGCAAAGACAGCAGCTTTTTTTACACCTTCTACCTCTTTGAGATAAGCTTCTAATTGTAAACCGAATCGCTCAATTGTTGCTAAATCATTTCCACGGACTTTGATCCCCATTGGTGCGCGCATACCTGTTTGTAGCATGACCAGCCGCGTTTCGATAGGTTGTAATTTGGGCGCAGACGTTACACCAGGTAACTTGGTAACTTTTACGATTTCATTCCAGATATCATCCGGACTTTTAATTTCATCCCTCCATTGCCTGAAATACCTCCCTTTGTCATCCGGGATTAATGCACCAGCCTGATTTCTGATATATTCTCCATTTTCGTATCGGAACCGGATACGGTGACCATTGCTATCTGTCTTGTATTCTGATTTGTAAAGGATGACGTTTTCATACATGGACATAGGGGCCGGATCGAGTGCACTATTGACTCTACCGGCTTTTCCGACAACGGTTTCAATCTCCGGTATGGCGGTTACGGCCATATCTAAAAGCCGCAAGTTTTTTATATTCTCCTGCATACCGGAATGCGGCATAGAGGTCGGCATCAACAGAAAAGACCCTTCATCTAATGCGGGCATAAACTCTTCTCCGGTGTTTTGGAATACAACAAAACCCTGGTAGAGAATAAAGCCGACTATTAATAAAAAGAGGATTTTGAATCGAAGTAAGAACCGTAGAATATTTTCATAGAAGTATATCACTAAGTAGAAAACCGCAAGCAGGCTACCTGCAATAATGACAATGAAAAAGAAATTACTCAGGTTACTTTTGCTGACGCCTAGTGGCATCCAAATAGTCGCTAATAGCCATGCAACAATTAAAGCATAAGCCAGGTTAGTGAGAATGGTAAGGACGTTTGTATTCTTTTTAGAGCTATACTTTTGAATAATGAAATGTATAAGACCGGTTAGACCTGCAATGATCAGAATACTACCAAGCATTACCTGGTAAAAGAAAGCAACACATAAACCACCTATGATTGCAAGCACATTACCGATAACAGATAATGTTTTATTTCTGGATTTTAGTGAAAAAATGCTATGTGCCAGAGGAGGGATTATGGTGATAGCTACAATCACAGAAGCAAGCAATGCAAATGTCTTTGTATAGGCTAATGGTTTAAATAATTTTCCCTCTGCGGCTTCCATCGTAAAAACGGGAAGAAAAGAGATTACGGTGGTTGCCACAGCAACAATTACTGCTGATGCGACTTCCACCGTGGCCTTATAAACACTCTCAATTAGATTTTCATCTGGTGGTGCTTCTTTGATTTGTCTGACCATACTTTCCGTCAAGACGATCCCCATATCTACCATCGTTCCGATTGCAATGGCAATCCCTGAAAGTGCCACAATATTGGCATCAACACCAAAATATTTCATCGCAATAAAACACATCAATACTGCGACAGGTAAGGTACCGGATATGATAAGGGACGACTTAAGATTCAATAGCATTAAGATGACGACTATAATCGTAATCAATATCTCAAGGCTAAGTGCCTCTTGTAAGGTGCCAATGGTCTCATTAATGAGTTGGGTGCGATCATAAAATGGGACGATCTTTACCTGCGAGACCGTACCATCCCCAAGTATCTTACTAGCGAGTCCGGGTTCAATTTCCGCGATCTTTACTTTGATGTTTTGTATAACCTCCAAAGGGTTTGCTCCATATCTTGCGATGACTACACCTCCCACTGCTTCTGCTCCGGATTTGTCCAGCACCCCTCTTCGGGTAGCAGGTGCAACATTTACTCGGGCAACATCACTAATTCTGATGGGAACATTATTATTAGTCTTGATAACACTCTTTTCGATATCAGCTATATTCTTGATATAGCCTATTCCTCGCACAAAATATTCTGCTAAATTGATCTCTATGGTTTGAGCACCAACGTCAATATTACTTTCCTTAATAGCATTCATCACTTGTTCTAAAGTGATGTTATTCGCTTTCATAGCATCAGGATCAACATCGACCTGGTACTCTTTTACAAAGCCTCCAATAGAAGCAACTTCAGCGACCCCTTCAGCGGATGAAAGTCCATAGCGTACGTAAAAATCCTGGATTGTTCTTAGCTCATGTAAGTCCCAACCCCCAGTAGCGTTCCCATCTTTATCTTTTCCTTCCAGGGTATACCAGAAGATTTGCCCCAAAGCAGTGGCATCCGGGCCCAGGGTAGGTTGAACGCCTTCGGGTAAGGTATTAAGTGGGAGCGCATTTAATTTTTCAAGAATGCGACTTCGGCTCCAATAAAAATCAATGTCATCATTGAAGATGATATAGACACTTGAAAAACCAAACATGGAGTTACTCCGGATACTTTTTACCCCGGGTATACCCAATAAAGCGGTCGTTAAGGGATATGAGATTTGATCCTCTATATCCTGCGGAGAACGCCCCATCCATTTGGTGAAAACAATTTGCTGGTTCTCGCCAATGTCAGGAATAGCATCCACAGAGACAGGATCGCGCGGAAGTTGGTCTACACCAAAATCAAATGGTGCCGTTACCAGGCCCCAGCCCACAAAGAGAAAAAGTAGTAGAAAGGATACCAGCTTATTCTCTAAAAAGAAGCGAATTAAATTATTGAGCATAAAACATCAATGATTTCTTTTTCTAATATTTGACCTTAATTCGGTCATAAGTCTTTATTCAGCCTTGAGGCAAATAAAAGTAGGTCACCTTCAACTAAGTTGAATGATGAAACTCTTTGAAAAAGAAGGTGGATGTTATAATCGAAAGGTTTCCAAAAGGACATGGATATCCCTTGGAATTAAAGGAGGCTTATATTGAAAGTGCTTAGGTTTAGCTAAGTTCTTTTGAGTAGATTTTAGGTAGGTTTCTACAAATGCAACGACAAAACATTCTAATTGCTTACTAATAATTACCGAGTTGTTAGCCTGATTCTGTTGATCTTGATCAAGTTGAAAACGAACAGTTTTATTATTGCAGCAACCTTTTTTCTGGAGATTATTTTGGGTTTGTTTTTTTAGCTCCATCATCTTTTTGTGATGAGGACAGTTATTCATCCCTTGACCAATTTCGTGGCAACTTTTCGCTTTACCAAAGAAATTTGTAGACTTTAGTTGGCCATTACAATAGTGCATATCAATCGAGAATCCCGTTGTTGTAAAGAACAACAGAAAAGCCATTGTTATGGAAAATACCCGATATGTGGCACTAAGTGATTTCATTATTCAAATAAGATACTCTAACAAATATAACAAAAGAAACGGCTAAGTCTTCAGAATATTACAGTATAAAATGTCTCCATCCAGCTGTTCAATTCAGGAATTTAAGTCTTTTAAACTAAAATTACACAATTGAATAGCAGCTCGTACTACTAAATACAAACAGAATATACAGTTGTTCAGGCTGATTATTTATTATTCGCTGATCAGCCTTGCCTTTCGCCTACGGCGAAAACGGCGTATCGCCGAAGATCCTAACGGGTCACTCAAGGGATTACCTCTGATTACAGGCCACAATGGTAGAGGCATCATCTAGTTTTCAAGAAAATCAAAAAAGGTTTGTAGGAAAAGCCAGAATTATTAATTTTGCACTCC
>JAHDHW010000326.1 GCA_020631105.1 Saprospiraceae bacterium
TTTACCATGAAAAAAATGCAGTTCACCATGAATATCACGACTTGAGCATCTTATAAATGCGAAGAGGGCGGACTTCGCCTACTTTTGAGGTATAAATTATAAAGCAATGAAAAACTCTAAATCCTCTTTTATGTCTAATTGTATCCAAATGAAAAAGTTAAGCGCAATTTTCCTTTTTATAATTGTGGCTACTGTGACGAATTCAATTTTCGCCCAAACTTACAATCGTACTTTTAGCAAGGCAGCCTTAACCGAAGACCTGGCAATTATGAGAAAACACTTAGAGACCGTACATGCTGGTCTTTATTGTTATACTACCAAAGCTGAACTGGATCAGGCGTTCGAAACCTTAGAATCAAAATTATATGATTCTATGACAGACCTTGAATTTTATCGCTTACTCGCGCCCTTACAAGCTCAGATTCAAAATGGTCATACGATGGTTATCCCTTCGGAGTCCTGGTCCCGGTATAAGGTAGATAGCTTAGGACTCTTTCCTTTTGAGGTGTACTGGAATGCAGGCCGACTTCATGTGCTTAAAAATCTTTCAGATGATCTTAGTATTACAGCAGGAACGGAAATTCTCTCCATTAATGGGCAATCCGTCTCGGCTGTGGTTGAACAATTACTGGGGAGTATCACACGGGATGGAAAAAATATAACTTACCCGACTCGCTTAATGAATCTTGGTTTTGAGCATTGGTATGCGGATATAATTGGGACACCATCGCAGTATCAACTTGTAATTCGAAAATCAAATAATAAAAAAACAGAAAAAGTAATAATAGATGCACTCAGCGAATCGGATATAAATAAGCATCATCTTGTTCGATTCGATGCTCCACGAGTAGCCTGGTTTGCCAGAGAAGATCCGCGAAAACTTTCATTGTCTATTGATGGCAAAACCGCAAGGTTGACCGTACCGACTTTTGATGATGAGGCTAAAAGTGATAATGGAAAAAAGAAGAAGCAATTTTATAAGTGGGCTTTTGCTGCAATCAAGGATGCTCAGGTGGAAGATTTAATTCTGGATCTGAGAGATAATGGAGGCGGAGACCCAAAACATCAACTAGCACTTTTACATCATTTAATAGATGAGCCACTTAAATTATATAAGCAAACCTATTCTATTACCAGATCAATTCCTGATGCAGCATACTATCCTTATGACAAAATAAAGACACTCAATTTGCTGGCAAAGCTCGCGCTGAAAAAGGAAGGGAATATTTACACTGAGAATGGTAATTTCTTCGCTCGACTAGGAGGCGCTCCTTCAAGGAAACCAAAGCGACCTGCTAAAGATATTTTTCGAGGAGATTTGTATGTCTTAATCGATGGCGGTTCCTTTTCTGCAACAGGCGAAGCTGCCGGGATTCTTAAAGATCGTAACAGAGGGATTTTTATTGGAGAAGAAACCGGAGGAAGTGATTTTCAGAATACTTCAGGGCGGATGCCCATGTTGCAATTGCCAAATAGTGGTGTGCGAATTCGATTAGGATTACTGGCCTTTAAGTTAAATGTAGGCGGAGATAATGACGGGCTTGGTGTCATTCCTGACCATGAGGTTCGCAATACAATTGAGGATATGCTGAATGGCCGAGATGCGGCTATGGAGTACACCTTAGATTTAATAGAAGCAAATAATTAATGATAACTAAAACTAAAAATAAAGCTTATGAAAACGATTATTGCGCTAGTGTTTTTTCTTTCTTATTCACTGGTCTTACCTGCTCAGAATGAACCTTCCATCAGGTTACAATACCAGGGCTACAACCTGTTTCATGCCGGGCTGGAAGTCGGATACGAAAGTTCTTTACTTCATTGGTACACCAGCACCAAAAAAGAAAAACAACGCTGGTACCAGGTTTACTATGCTCCTAATCTTGGAGTGTACAACTTCAAAGGAAACCATGTTGGATTTACATTAGGTACAGACCTTGGAGCTAAGATGACTTTTAATAAAGGCTTCGAGTTAGAACTCTTTGGAGGTGCTCACTTCGTCAGAGCTCAAAACGCTCAGACTACCTTTACGCAAAACACAGAAGGTGGATTCTCTGAAGTAAATGGTGCAGGGAATAATTATTTCCAATGGAGAGCCGGCTTAGGTTTCGGAAAGAACTTTTTACCTCAGGGTAAACCTTTTAGTGTGCATATGAAACTTGGCATTACGAAAACGAGCTTTCCTTCTCCTCCGATTACGCCGAATGTATGGATTGGAGTGAATTACTTTTTTAAGTATGGGAGGTAGGAG
>JAHDHW010000140.1 GCA_020631105.1 Saprospiraceae bacterium
ATAATTATTCTAATGTTCCCTCCCTTTGATCTTTCCTGAACGGAAGGCACTCTGTAGAGCTTCGTCCTCTTCTGTCGCTCCTCCGGAGCTCAGCTTCCGCAGGTCAGGCTCTCCGGCATCCACCCAGGCCGTATACCAAACCGCGCCGATCGCAGCAATAGACGATCGCATACGCGATTCTACCATTCCATCCATACGCTGATTAAACGCATCTGCATATTCTTTGCAGTAAGTTCTGATAGTAGCATCAAGTCGATCATCATAACAAAAGATCTGATCCTCTTCAAAGGTCTCACTTAAGGATTTTTCAATCAATAAAACAGAGTCCACCAAAGCATGACTAGTCAAGACGATATCCCAAAAGTAATCCCGGGGTTTATCAAAATATTCCGCTTTCCCCACAAAATAATCAAAGCGCGCATCCGCAAACAACTCCGGAATCCGACTCTCCCAGAATCCGTGAATACCAATTTGGTTGGTAAGCTGACCATTATAATTAGTCGTAGTGTGTAAAGGTACGTGGGCATCTCCGATGTAATGTCCAAACTCTGCTGAAAGTCGTAAAATACGATCCGCATCCTTATTCAAGAATGCTTGCGTCAGTGAGCGTTGCATCTTCTCCAGGTGATAAGGTAGAATGCCGTGTTCTGAAAACTTATCGACAGCATAAGCACTTTTAATCTTAACAGGTACCTGTAGCAATGCGTTTAAGCTATCAATATCAATCAGCCACTCTTCCTCATAGTACTGCGGTAGAATTTGGCTAGAGAAAAATTTACGGTAGTCATCATAAGCCATTGGAGGCATATTCTTCGAAGGGTCGAATCGTCTTAGAAAAGGTCGGCTCAATTGGAAATAGTCCGCTTTTTGGTCTATGCTTTTATTGTCTAAGATGGAAATTGTATCTCCTCGCTCAGTAACTACATTCAGCTCCGCGTATTTCAACAGGACATCAGTCCAGGTACGTGGTAAATCATCGAATGGCAATGTACCCCATTGGTCAATATCAATATAGTGTCGGACCGCTTCATGCTTAGTCGCGTAGCGACGTTTATCCGGGTCAACCGCATGATCCGTAATATACTCAATATGCTTTTTGTAGAAGACCATCATCTCCGGAGGGAGTGTAAAGACTGCCATTCGGTTGATTCTCCGGTGACCAAAGAAGCCCCAATCGGGAGATGCACATCCGGTTGATTGATGAGCAGCATGATCAATAGTTGCCACCCTGGAAGTTTCCAGGCTTTGTCGAGCTGAAGGCTCGGCAAGCATCGCGATCAGCGAACTAAAAAAAAGAAAAACGAGGGGAAAAAGCTTTAGCATAAAACCAGGGGCATTTACCTATTTAAAAAAGCTTTCATAAGATACGAACATCTCCTCAAATACGCCGTGCTGTACAAGCATTAAGTCTCCCCAGCTGGTGTCCGCATGGTATCTAAATATAGGAATGTCTGGATTTTGCTTGATCGGTTGTCCGTTTTTATCTGTCTTCTGATAAGGAATAAACCGAACTGATTTTTGTGTACCATCCTTTTTGGTCATGGTCACAATAGCAAATGGTGTAAGCGACAAGGCAAAATCCTTGAGCACGAAATCATTTTGAAAACCCTCTGCAATCTTCTTCTTAAAGCTTTTCAAAAACACTTCCGGTCTTCCCTGAATTACCTTTGAGTCAATAATCGGTGTGGTAGCATAAAATGGTTTCACTTCGAAATTCGAACCGTCCCGATTTAATACAAAAGATTTATTTCGTTGCTTTGGATATTCTACACTAACGCTCTGAATGCTTTCAGGATTCTCCGCAAAGACAGATCGATCCCGCCATTCGTCACCATGCATATCGTATCGCAGTCGCAATCCTCCAACAAAGTTTTTGATGTGCATTACTAATGGTTCTTCAGAATCTGCCAAAATCATAAAAGTACCATCGCCAGACTCGTCAACTCCACCCACATAATAGTTTTTGAGCATTTTATCATGCTCGTCATATAGCTCTACTTCGATTCCGAAAGTTGCCAGGTCTTTAACAATCTTCGGATACATGGCCTTGGCTGGTCGATACTTTACTTCCACATTTTCGATCGCCATCAATAATAAATTGATCGCATTTGGACGCATTGTATATTTACCTTCATAAAGCCATTCTCCATCTACTTTTAATATTGTAGTGGTCCTTCCTTCCCGATCCGCTATAAATATCTTATGCAAGGTGGAAGCATCAACTGCAAAGTCCATTGCTTCCGTGTAAGAAGTACCTTTCTCTGCTTTTTCCTTTTCTTTATTGAAATACCAAAATGCGGTACCACCTAAAATCAGGAATAGTAATAATAGTAGTATTGTAGTTCTCTTCATGGTTAATATTTAAGTGGCAAAGCGCCGTCTTCTAACAAATCTAAAAATCAAACCAAATATCGTTAGTACCACTAACGGTAATACGATATTTAGCATTTGCCAATAAGTTTCTTCTTTTTGTGCTTTTACAGTATCGAGCAACCTTAGTTCAATTACTTTCGAACGTGACTCTAGCACTCCGCTTCCTTCCATTAAATACTCAATACAGTTGAGCATGAAATCTTTGTTCGCGAAAAGGTAGTTTTCGAATTTATTAAAGCCTAGCGGATCAAAATAATTCGTCCGCTTATCTACATTATTTCGCATAACATCACCATCAGAGATGACAATCATACTGGTTGGTACACTTTCTTCCCGAAACGCTGTACCCATCTGTCGTAGCCCGGCAGCCATGTTTTCGGTTACCCGATTACGATAAGCTGATGGAAAGACTCCTTCGAGTAAAACGGCAACTGGCTGATCCGGATTATTAAACTCCATTTGCTTGGGATCAATTGCAACTTCCTCAAAACTAAATCTATGCGTATTCGGTCGGATTCTACTGTTCTTTGAAGAGCTTAACAAAACCGTTTTGCTCAGATCCGTTCGTACGCCTACCGCAGTATCAATAACTGTCGGGAACTCCATATTCACACGATCCAAACCTTTGACTATCGGGTGGTCTCCTTTGGCAGAAACTAAAGGATAATAATACCAGGGAAATAATTCAAACTTAGGTTGTCCCCCTTGCACACTCGTCTGTAAAGGAATTCGGCTACTTTCCACATCAAACACGAAGTTAGATGGTCTAACTCGAAGTCCGTATTTAAATAATAGATTTCCTACTTTTTCTGCTGAAGGGTATTCGCTGGAAATGTACTGTGCGCCTCCGCGATTTGCAATCGAGTCAATCGTCATATCCATCACATCCAGGGCCCAGAGCACTTTCCCTCCGTTCATCACATATTGATCGATCTTAAACATGTCTTTTTCACTAAACGCACTACGGGGTTTTGGGATAATCAAAACCTTTACCTCCGGGTCTATGACTACCAGACTATCCAAATCCAGTGCGCCCATATCGTAGTAATTATAAAGTGTCTTTCTCAAGTCCGCAAACTGAATAGGTTCCAACTCATTATGCCCTTTGAGGTAAGTAATAACGGGCCGGTAGGAAACCTCCAGTTTCTTAATCGCATTAGCGAGCTTAAACTCGAGAAGGTTAACTGATTTGCTAAGGATTGAACGTTCGTTCATTCCTGGCGTCATACTCTCTAAGAGATTGACCGTAATATCCCGCCCTTTGTAATTGATAATGGCATAAGGGAAAATGTATTTTAATTCACGAGAATCTAATCCCGGGATTTGAATTTGGACAGGTAAAATATCCTGTTTGCCTAAAGCTTGTATATTTTGATCTACTTCTTCTTTTGTACCATCTGTAGGATTTTCAAATCGGTAGTCTATCCAGCTACTATAGGATCGAAAGTCATCAAGGAGTTCTTCAACACTCCCTCGCAATCTTTCATAGTCTGCCGGTAATTCTCCTCCTAAAAAAACGGTGATATCCATGACTTCATCAACACCTCCTAATAATTTCTCAGTAGGGCTGGTCAGGGTAAATCGACTATCATCGGTCAAATCAATTTTGGTAAAAATAAAATTACCCAGAACCGCCAGGAAGATAAAGATCGGGATAATTAAGAGTGGTTGTAAAAGAGAATGAAAGGTACTGGAATTGCGATTCCGGAAGGCCCGGGTTAAGGCAAATGCTAATGCGCCGACCAAACTACCAATGATTAAGGCAGCTGCCGTACCAACAGATCCGGAGAATAATACTACGGCGAGGATCGGAGGTGCGAACCCAGCGAGTAATTCTAAATAGTTTCCTTTGCGTTCCTGGTCATTTTTGACCAACCACTTTCGGCTGTTAAAAGAGATTAATGTGGCACTCAAGAATACACCAATAAACCCTGCGAAATAAAGTATATCACGTGTATCCAGTAATCCTCGACGGAGCGAGTTATAGTGGTATTCGATTCCGAGAGATTGAATCAAGGCATCTCCTTTGCCAAAGTAAATTGGTAATTGACTAATCAAGTCAAAGCCCCAGTAAAAAAACAAGCAGGCAAAAATCCCCAGAATCAAAGAGACGATAATATTTTTGGTAAGCGATGAACAAAGCAAACCAATTGCAATAAATGCTCCACTCAAAAATAATAATCCAATATAGCTTCCTACTACCCCACCCGTATCAATATTGCCAATCGGAGATCCTAATTGATAAACGGAATAGTAATAGATCAAAGTTGGTATCAACATCATCACCACCAACATCAAGCAAGCGAGGAATTTCCCTCCGATTATACTAATATCTCTGAGGGGCTTCGTCGTTAACAATTCGATCGTACCGATCTGATGCTCCTCCGCAAAACTCCGCATAGTAATCGCCGGAATTATAAAACTCAGGATCAGCGGTGCTCCAATGAATAACTGATCCAGGGTAGCAAACTCGTTCTCGAGAATACTCGTCTCAGGATACACCCACATAATCCAGCCCAGGGTCAACAAAAATACACCGATCACAATGTAGCCCACAAGGGAACTAAAAAAAGTATTGATCTCTTTTCGAAAGATTGATAACATTCGAGAATATTGATATTTAGTTTTTCTTTAAAATCCTTAATTACTTGATAATAAACGTCGGGTGACGATCATCATAAATCAAAATACACTTAAAAAGCTTTTCCCACTCCCATGCTTCTTCGCCTAAACTCTCAATTGCATCTACTAATTGCGCATCATCAGCTACCCAGGTTTTTAGATTATCCGGAGTCAATCGAATAATATCTCCACTATTAAAATCCATTAACCATTCTTCCATAACCTTTTTCTGACGAGTCACTGAAGATTCCAAATAGGGCTCGCCGGTATATGGATTATAAGCTCTGATTGGAACGGCCACCTCTTCAAAAGCTTCATAATCGAAGTAACAAATCTTGCCTCGAATCCGCAAAGCTGCAAAGTTAGTGAGTTGTGATGTACGATCAAGGCTACCTATATTGATATATGGTAAACCTCCAAGACTAATTCCCCAGATAGAATCCATCGAAACGATTTCATCCGTAGCCTTCACCTTGACAAATTCTACCTTTGCCATAAAGGTCTGAGGATTGGAAAATAAGTTCGTACTTAAATCATCCCAACTAAAAGCAGGTTCGTTGCGCTGAAAGGATTCAAAGCTCAGATAAACACCATCATTAAATGCGAAGTTTTTGGTGACCAACAAACTGTCGGTCTGTGCAGTTAATATATTTGAGAATAGCCCCAGAAAGCTGATAATAATTAATTGCTTCATAAGTCTACTTTGCCGTTAATTGTTGAAAGACATCTTCCACACTGGAAAGCTCTTGCCGTAATTCTATAATGGTTAATTTTTGGTCTACTGCAAAGCGGAACAAGTCCGGACGGATATCCGCATTTAATTTTGCGGATAATTGCCATTGATTATGCTCTAAAGCATTTACAGAAATCACATCTTTGATCTTCGCAAGTTTCGCCTTATCCGCTTTTTCTAAAAATTGAACAGCGACAATCGATTCCCCTCGGGATTTAATCTGTAAGGTGGAAATATTATCATTTGCTACCAGTTGTCCACGGTTGATAATGACGACTCTATCACATACTGCCTGTACCTCCTGCATAATATGTGTAGAGAAGATAACCGTCTTTTCTTTGCCCAGTTGCTTGATTAAACTTCTAATCTCCGCCAACTGATTAGGATCAAGTCCTGAAGTAGGCTCATCCAGTATCAGAACTTCTGGGTTATGGATCATCGCCTGTGCTAGTCCAACCCGTTGTTTATATCCTTTTGAGATTTGACCAATTTGCTTGTTTTGTTCGCGTTCCAGGCCAGTCATTTCGATCATCTCATCAACCCGCTGTTTTTTATTGGAAATGCCATGCACGCCAGCAATAAAGTGGAGATACTCTTTGATATACATTTCTTTATACAGCGGATTATGCTCTGGCAAATAACCAATCTTCTTACGAACCTCCATCGGTTCAATATCCGTCTCGAATCCACAAACGCTAGCTTTTCCGCTTGTCTGAGGAATAAAACAGGAGATCATTTTCATAGTCGTCGTCTTACCGGCACCGTTGGGGCCCAAAAAGCCTAAGACTTCGCCTTTTTTCGCCTCAAAACTCAGAGCATCAACTGCTCGTTGACTTCCGTAAATTTTGGTTAATCCGCTGACTTTTACTGACATAATTTTATTGCACTATTTAATCGACCAATCAGGCCGCAAAACTACTAAAACGAATGCTGGTCTCAAAACATGGTTGATGACCAAGCTGTAGTATTATGGATAAATCAGGACAGAATCCTAATGAGAACGAACATTCTCCGATAAAATCCCGAAAAAGTGTACTGTACTTAATAGTTCGGAGCGACTTTCGCTACTCAAAACTAACCAATTCTGCGTGCTTTTAACATCAGATTTGGAAACGTAACATCTGACAAAAGGTTTTACTCGATAAAACGCATTACTCATATTAAACGAAAGTAGACTTGTCCAGTATAGTGACTTACTTAATTTTTTGTTAAAATTGTCCTAGCTGGGACTGGACCAGTAACTTTACTCAACATATAGAGTCAAAAGGACGTTGAAGAGTTGTTTTGACACTAGTACAACTATCACACAAAATCATGAAGACTTTAAAAATCGGCTTTTTCTTCTCAGGTTTATTTTTCTTACTCGCTTGTGGCGAATCGCCCAGCGCTGAACAAGCGTCTGCGACTATGACACCGGCACCAGCGCCTGCTGCGGTAGCAGTATCAACGGACGTGACGACGACGGAGGAGGAGATAGCATCAGCGAATAATCAAATTGCTGAAGCAGAGGAGGCACTTAAAGCCGAAGTCATGGAAGATAGTGCACCAACAGAGGAAGTGGCGGTTGAAGAAATGGACTACTCGAATGTCGAAAATCCTCAGCCCAAGAAAAAGGTTGTCGTCAAACCTTTAAGACCTGCTGAAGCCAATGTTGAAATAAAAGAATCGATTGCGAAAGAGATGGACAAACCGGTCGTTCCGGTTACAGAGCCAAACTCAGATGCTACACCACCAAAGGTTAAAGAAATTATTAAAGAAATTCCGAAAGTAGAAACACCTGCCCCGGAAGTTAAGGAAGAAATCATTCCCGAATTCAATCATGATGCCTTCGATGTACTGCTAAAAAAGCATGTAAGTTCAGTAGGGAAAGTCAACTATCAATCGTTTAAAGCAGAGGAAGCTAAGTTGGATGCTTATTTAAAGACGCTTGAAAATACCTCTATCGCTTCTGATTGGTCTCGTTCTAAGCAAATGGCATACTACATTAATGCTTATAATGCTGCTACCATCAAACTTATTCTAAAGAATTGGCCGGTTAAAAGTATTACTGATCTCCATGGCGGTAAACCTTGGGATGTTAAATGGGTCAAATTAGGTGGAAAGACTTATAGTCTGAATAATATTGAGAATGATATTTTGCGTCCAAAATACAATGATGCCCGGATTCACTTCGCTGTTAATTGTGCTGCGAAGTCTTGTCCTCCATTATTAAATAAAGCCTGGACAGCCGGAAATTTGAATAAATATCTGGATTTACAAGCGCGTTCTTTTATAAATAACCCGACGTTCAACGCTATAAAAGCAGGAAACGTCGAAATTTCGAAGATCTTCGATTGGTACGCAGCTGATTTTGGCGATATTACTGACTACTTAAACAAATACGCCAAAGTAACTATAGATGATAATGCAAAGGTCCAATATAAAGAGTACAACTGGTCGCTTAACAATTAAGCCTCCTACGCTGTTATAAATTAAACAGCAAGGCTCTTTTGAAAAAAGATTGGAAACAGATTTTTTTCACAAGGACTTAAAGATATATTTTTCATAGCTTTATATTTTGAGGGCGCAGCGTTTTCGCTGCGTCTTTTTTTATCCATTTTGAAGATCAATGAAAACAATGTTTACATAAGTGCGTTTATTTCCTTTCCTCTTATTGATGCTCTTTGGCTTTTTATTACTTTGCTGTAATGATACGCCCGCAAAAATAGAGGTGATTAATGAGGAAGTATTGGATACCGACACTTTAGTCTTACTTTTTCAAGCAGAACAAATTGGGGAACTATGGATTTCCGGAAAAAATCCGGAAATTTTGAAAACTTTTAATTGGAAGGGCAACTACCCTTTGGGTGCTTTATTATTATTCGCTGATGATGACCCGCTCCGAAGATTCCAGGGTAAACCTTGCTACGTCTTTCCATCCCGACCTGCGAAAGACGGTAGCCTGCCACCTTGTTTTGCTTGTCGGCACGATATCGCTGAAAAATATGCAACCTTAGCATTGGTGCTCAAAGAGTTGAAATTCTAAATCTAAATTGTACTCCGCTAAAAAAACAATATGAAAATAGTCATCCTTGATGGTTTCACCCTTAATCCCGGGGATTTAAGCTGGGAAGCTTTACAAGCTTTTGGTGAGGTAGAAATATACGATCGTACACCTCCTGAGCAAAGCGTAGCACGAGCAAAAGATGCGGATATCATCTTGGTCAACAAACATATCGTAGATGCAGCATTAATGGATCAACTCCCTAAGCTAAAACTCATCTGTGTCACTGCCACCGGATTCAATAATGTAGACATTAATCATGCTACCGAAAAAGGCATTCAGGTTTGTAATGTCAAAGGGTACAGTACTTCTTCTGTTGCACAACATGTTTTTGCATTTATCCTCAGTTTTCAAAACCGAATCCAGGAACACAACAAAAGTGTACAGCAGGGAGACTGGGCAAAGTCGCAGGACTTTAGTTATACCCTCTCTCCTATCGTCGAGATCGAACGGAAGACTATTGGGATTTATGGATTTGGCAGAATTGGGCAAAGGGTTGCTGAATTGGCGCAGGCCTTCAATATGAAAGTTATTGCCACGCACAAACATCCTTTGAGAGACCGAAGACCCGGCGTACAATTTGTCCACCTGGAAGAATTATTTGAAACATCGGATTACATCAGCCTTCATGCTCCTTTGAATGCCGATAATGTAGGTATTATAAATGCTCGTTTATTGGACCTTATGAAGCCAAGTGCTTATTTAATCAATACTGGAAGAGGGCCTTTAATTAATGAAGTAGATTTGAAAGAAGCTTTAGAGGCTAACAAACTTGCTGGTGCCGCGCTCGATGTACTCTCCAAGGAACCACCTCCTGCAGATCATCCTTTGATTGGTGTCAAAAACTGTATAATAACCCCACACTTAGCCTGGGCGAGTTTGGAATCGCGTCAGCGATTAATGAATGGTACAGTAGAAAATGTAAAAGCTTTCCTGAATGGAAAACCCCGGAATGAAGTCAATAATATATAAATGGGTTAAACAAACCGAAGTTTATTTAACCCATCTAATATCTTAAACTTCCTTAGCTTATTTAGCTAATGGTGGAATTCGTAAAGATTGACCTGGGTAGATCAAATTAGGATCTTTAAGCATAGGCTTGTTTGCTTCAAAAATCTTCTTGTACAATTTAGCATCACCATACATTTTCTTAGCAATCTTACTCAAGCTATCTCCTCGCTTAACCGTGTAGAATGTTGCAGCTGGTTCTTCTTTCTTCACAGAAATCCGATCATCAACTTTTGCAATACCGCCAACGTTTCCTAAAGCCAGGATTACTTTTTCTTTGTCTGATTGTGTTTTTACCTGTCCGTAAACAGTCACCTTATCTTTATTAAGGTCTAATTCTAGTCCTTTTACTTTGATACCAGAACTGTCTACCATTCCTTTAAGCAAAACCAGTTTTTGCTTTTTGAGTAGTTCCTCCTGCTTTGCAGCAAGCTCTTTTTCTAGTTTTGTAATTTCTTTATTCTTTACTGTAGAGGCGTTCTTTTTCGTTAAAACTTTAGATCCTGCACTCTTTAAGAAATCAAATAAACCCATTGATAATTATATTTTTAGTTAAAATAATTGGTTCAGTTGCAATTATACCCTTTTAAAGGCATTATCGGAACTTAGGACGCAAAAACTTCTCTCAGGATACTTTTTCCAGAAGTTATTATTGTACTTATTTGCAACTAAATTTAGAGCGTGACCATATAATACTCAATAGAGTATATATTTTATCGTATAACCATATCAATTATATAAGCACAGGAATTGCAGCATTATTTTGGGAAAACCATTATATTTGCGCTGTTTTGCAAATAGGAATGTGCGGCTGAATAGAAAACCGGTAAACAGAGTATCCATTCTTTTGTATAGATAAAATAGTAGAATCTTTCTTACGATATAGCGTTTCAAGTAGTTTTAACCAACCAAACGGGACCTACATTCAACAGAACGATAGCTGTTATTGATCTGTAAGCCAGTCTTTTATCCTTCCAAACATTCTAATTATTTTTTAATTTTTTAACACTTCTAAATTTTTATTTAATCATGCAAGGAAAAGGCATAGTAAAGTTCTTTCTTGTCGTGGTTTCTCTAATGTGTATCATCCAGTATTTCTACTTGTACCCAACGGCACAAGTTGAAGAAGACGCTGAAGAATATGCACAAGAGGTAACTCAAAACACGCCGGAAGAAGGAAAAAAAGAGGTATACAACCTCGCCGTTGCCGCTTACCTAGACTCGATGGGTAACGAGCAAGTATTCAAAATGCCCCTTTTACCAGGGTATACTTACAACGAACTAAAGCAAAAGCAATTAGCTTTAGGCTTAGACCTCAAAGGAGGAATGAGCGTAGTACTACAGGTAGATTTAAGGGATTTTATTCGAAAACTAGCCAAAAACAGCAAGGACCCCACATTAATAGAAGCGTTAAAAAATGCATCAGCTGCCCAATCTGGTGCGCAAGACAACTACATCGCATTATTTGCAAGCGAATTCAAAAAAGCAGCTCAGGCGAATGCCACTGATGGTAAAGTCAAAAAGCTCGCTCATATTTTCTCTCGAAACTCTAGTCTCGAGGATATTGATTTTGAAACTTCTGATGAAAAAGTAGAAGCTATTATTCGTCAGAAAGCGAATGAAACTGTTGAATTAACCTACTTACGTCTTAAAGATCGTATCGATGAGATCGGAGTAGTTCAACCTAACGTTAATCTAGATGCTGCAAGAGATTTAATCCTTGTAGAACTTCCAGGTATTAGTAATCCAGAACGTGCACGTAAGTTCATTTCTGCTGCTGCAAAACTGGAATTCTGGAACGTATACCGTATTACTGACAATTCTGAAAAAGGTCGAATCATTGATCTTTTAGTAGAAGCTGATAATCGATTGAAGAATATTATGGGATCAGGTGATGACCAGGTGATTCAAACACCTTCATTTTCTATTGATACCACCTTTGTAGTAGATAGTCTTGGAAACGAGACTGCCGAGATTGCTTCAATTGATACTATTGATACTGCATTGAATGATCCTCTTGCTAACGCAGGACCTTTATTCAAAAACTTTACGCTTAACGCAGCTGTTGGCGGTGGTACTGCTTTCGGACCTGCTGTAATGGGTGTTGCGGCTGGTAACCAGATCAATGCCATCAACGATATGCTTTCTAAAGTGGAGAGTGTATTCCCACGTAACATGGAATTCAGATGGGGTAACAAACCAGTTATCTTTGACGAAGAGTCAGAGTTAGCAAATCAGTTTGGCAATGATGCCTACATGCTTTATGCTATCCGTAAAGACGGTAATAGAGAGGATGCACCTATCGAAGGAGATCGTGTTAATTCTGCTTCCTCTTCTCCTAATCAAACGGGGGAAATTGAGGTATTACTCCGAATGGATGGTAAAGGCGCTAAGAAATGGGGGGAAATGACCACTGCAGCAGCTCAGGATAATAACCGAGAAATTGCGATTGTTTTGGACGACCGTGTTGTTTCTGCACCTACTGTGAATGAGCCAATCCTTGGTGGTAGTTCTTCTATCTCTGGTGGATTTAGTGCACAGGAAGCTGACGATTTAGCGAAGATGCTTCAGGTTGGTAAATTACCTGCAGATATTAAAATTGTACAAGAAAGTCTGGTTGGACCATCACTAGGTAAAGAAAACATCAGTCGAAGTTTGAATGCCTTAATGATTGGTTTTGGATTAGTATTCTTGTTTATGATCGTATACTATGGCTCCGGTGGTTTGGTCTCTATCATTGCCTTATTGCTAAACATCTTCTTCATTGGAGGTACTTTAGCATCATTAGGTACCGTATTGACACTACCCGGTATTGCCGGTATCGTTCTGACCATTGGTATGGCCGTAGATGCCAACGTAATCATCTACGAGCGGATACGGGAAGAACTCCGGGAAGGTAAGAGCCTAATCATGTCGATCAAGGACGGATTCCAACACTCCTACTCTGCCATCATTGATGCCAACGTAACGACTATCCTTGTTGCAGCTGTACTTGCCTACTTCGGAATGGGACCTATCAAAGGTTTCGCAGTAGTATTGATCATTGGTGTTATTTCATCATTGTTTACGGCAGTACTTGTTGGTCGCTTGATCATCGAATGGTGGACAGGTGGTGATCGAAATATGACTTTCTGGACTGGATTCTCTAAGAATGCTTTTGCTAATCTTAATATTGACTGGTTAGGAAAACGAAAAGTTGCTTACGTAATCTCAGGTATCATTATCCTACTGGGTATCGGATCTTTCTTTACGAGAGGATTTGAGCTCGGAGTAGATTTCAAAGGAGGTTACTCTTATAATGTTCAGGTAGATGAAAGCATCAATGTTGATCCGGAAGCAATTCGTGTAGCACTTAATGAATCATTTGATGGTGCTTCTACTGTAGTAAAAGCAGTAAGTACCGGGAATGCTTTTAACGTAACGACCAGTTACTTAATTGATACAAACGAAAATGAGTCGGACACTAAAGCAATGGAGCAACTCTTTGAAGGTATCAATAGTGCTGTTGGAGGCGGACTTGTCTTTGACAATTTTAAGAATCCTGATGGCACCGGAACCTTTGTCAATAACTCCAGTAAAGTAGGTCCTACTATCGCGGATGACATCAAGACCAGTTCACTCTGGGCAACCATATTCTCTCTCTTACTGATCTTTGGATATATCTTTATCCGATTCAGTAAGTGGCAATATAGTATGGGAGCCGTCGCGGCCTTGTTCCATGATGTTTTATTCGTATTGAGTATCTTCTCTCTTTTCCATGGAATACTACCCTTCTCGATGGAAATTGATCAAGCCTTTATTGCCGCCATCCTGACGGTGATTGGTTACTCGATCAATGATACGGTGGTAGTATTTGACCGGGTACGGGAGTTTATGGGTAACTATACCAAACTAAGCAAGGAAGAAGTGATCAACCGAGCAATCAACAGTACGGTGAGTCGTACAGTGATTACCTCATTGACTACACTTTTCGTAATCCTTATTCTTTTCATCTTTGGTGGTGGAAGTATCAAAGGATTCGCATTCGCCTTGTTAATTGGTGTAATCGTGGGTACCTATTCATCAATCTTTATCGCGACACCAATCATGTCCGATTTGACGGATGACTTAAAGCCTACAGAGAAAAAGAAGAAAAGCTTCTCTCGTGCAGCTAATGCATAAGTAAAGTTTTCTAAAATACATGGGCCTCTTTCCTTCGGGAAAGGGGCTTTTTTTATACACTGATTTACACTTTGATCCATACCTCTGCAAACAGGCTTAAAAGCATCCTTTCAGGCATGCGATAAACAAATGTTAAAATGTTTCATAAAAAGAGTTAATATATCTATGTTTTTCACAATTGGCATAGTCATTGCTTTTATCATAGTGTAAGTTTTGGTTAAAAATTGTAAGATTCGTTTCCTAAGTCTGTG
>JAHDHW010000141.1 GCA_020631105.1 Saprospiraceae bacterium
TTACTAAACTTATAATAAAACATAAACTTAGTATAGGCGTCATGACTGTCGTACCAACCTGCAAAACCTAACATCCAACTTGATACATGACTAGCGCACCAAAGCGTTATAAGTGCCAATAACAGATCAGCAAGATTACTCTCTCTTCGGGAGCGAATAAAGAAAAGAATTGCAAAAAGAATCCCTTGAATAAAAGCAGGGAGAAGAAGGGCGCTATGAATATTAAAATGGAAAAGCAATGTGTTAAGTTTTCAAGCTTTGTAAAAATCGCTCAGTCGAGTGATCATTTCTAAAGATAAAAACCTTCACGTTTTTTTTAACCTTTTTTAGTTTATTTAATATGCCTTTTCTTCGAGTCAAGCGGAATACCAGTACATAATGTAAGAAATCCCAGTCAAAGCGTTCAGGGCAGCCTTTGACCATGTCAGGGCGCGTTTTACCTCGATATTTTAAGATTCGGCGGATTACTCTGTACATACATTTCCAGGTAGGATAATCCAGCAGGATTACGGTGTCAGCTTTTGCTAAGCGAATGTCCATCGTCCCGCTGTAATTGCCGTCGATGATCCAGTGGTTACCATTCGATAGTTCTTTTACTTTTGATTCCCAGGCTGCTGGCTCTGATTCTTGCCAACCCGCCTTCCAGTAGTGCTGATCCAAATGAATTAAGGGTAAATCAAGTACTTTATGGATGCGTCGGGCCAGGGTAGATTTACCTGCGCCACAAGAGCCAATAACCATGATGCGTTGCATCACATTAGTAATGTTTAATTTGAAAAGTTAATGTACCTAAACGATTGTACTCAGTGATTATACTTAAGGGACCTTTTTTTCTTTATCTTTTTTGTAGAAAAAGCCACCACCACCAATTGACAATTTGATGTAAAAAGCTGATGCACCAAAGTCTGCCGCGCCCACAACATCATCATCATTATCCATTTTCCAGGTGTCTTTGCCTAGCGCAGTTCGGAAACCTAAATGTGCACCAATACTAATCCCGTCCGTATCCGGAGCAGGGATCTTAAATATAGAAATTCCTAAGTCCAGGATTGGGCTGGTTGTCCGTAAACGTTCTTCTGAAAATTCAGGAACTTTCGTCTGTCCGAAGAATACATCTTCAATCGCATCATTCGTGATTTCAAGTCGACTACCGCCGACTCCCAGGCCGATATATGGAAAACCTAAAAAGGTCTCATTGTTTAAGAGTGGGATTCCAAGTTTTAATTCACCACTGCCTCCTGTAAGCTTTGCGCTATACAAACCTACTTCTTCTGTAGAGTGGAAATAGCCACTTCCTTCTGCTACTAATAAAAAGCGTTTTGAAAAAAGCAGAAGTCCACCAGCTCCTATTTGGATAGAACTAGCGCCGATCTCAGTACTACTATTAAATGTTCTGCTAAGGTCATCATTTAGATCACTGGGGCTACCAAATCCAAGTCCAAACTTGACAAAACCCAAGCCTCCACGGTTAACGTGATCAGAGTTTTGTGCAACAACCAGCGAAATAAATAGAAAAAAACAAGCGAAAGTACTAAGCCATCTGTTCATGATAATTGATTTTTCGACTTAAAAATAATTAAAAAATACAACTTATTACCCATACAACAAAGAGGCCGTAATTTAACATTACGGCCTCTTGATATTATTTTTGTATGTTTTTTCTCCTAACGGAACAGGGTGACGTCTCCTTCGAAGGTCTTTTCCACCCCTCCCGGAGAGCGATAAGTCAGAATATAGAAGTAAACATCTGCTGGTGCTTCCGTCTCTCCGTTTTCTTTTCTACCATTCCAGCCATTCACCGGATCATTATTGTCATATACTACTTCTCCCCATCGGCTATATATCTTAAAGTCTACTATATCTAAATTGATAAAAGATACATAATTGAAGAAGTTGTTCTCTGCTTCATCTGGTGTGAAAATATTAGGCATTTCCGGGTCAGCTGAAATTACCTGGAAGGAAATCGTATCACCGTAAACACATCCCTCTGGAGTAGAAACCATTACTGAAACAAAACTGGTCGGTATATCAAGTAAAGAAGACGTAATGACTTGTCCACTTTGATCATCTGACCAGCTAAAGCTAAGGCCCGTTGGATCAATTGAAGTATTTGCAGTCAATTCTACCATCTGCCCTTCGATATAAGTTGTTGTATCTGGTACGGATGAGATATTTACATCGAATTCATCGATTACCGTAACGGTCAGTATGTTGATTACAGGATCACCGCATGGATTATCCCAGGTAGCAGTATAAGTAGTGGTCTGATCAGGATCAACTGTCACACTGTTACCATCTACACTGATAATGCCATCACCGGTCCAGTCAATGATTGTCCCTGGCTCCGTACTTGTTGCATTTAAGGTGATCGCTCCGTCGTTCGCGCAGATGGTCACATCAGGATCTACGGTAATCACCGGATCAATCAGTACTGCAACGGTAAATTCTGCTTCAAAAGGATCACAAGCACCATTTTCTACAATAACACTATAAGTTGTCGTTTGAGAAGGTGTCACTGTTGGATCTGCAGCGGTCTCATTCAAAGTCGGATCCGGAGGATCAGAAGTCCAGAAGTAAGTCGTCCCTGGTAAATTATTCGTTGGACTATTTAAAACAATGGACTGCCCCTGGCATATTTGAGCATCTCCAACTACATCTGCCGATGCATCTGGTAGTACTGTTACATTAACTTGCGCAGAAATAGGACAACCATCAATGGAAACCTCGACAGTGTAGGTTGCATCTGAAGTAGGAGACATTTCAACTGTTGGACATTCAGTACAAGATAAGCTACTACCAGGCGACCAGTTTGGATCCATTCCATTGAAAACAGTATTGGACAGTGCATCCCCTACACAAATGGTAGTATCCATCCAGGCAACTTGTATATCTTCCGCATCAACTACTTCTATCGTGACTTCATCTGTTTGCGTACAGGCATTATTAGTCGTCGTTCGTACATAGGTAGTCGTTTCGACCGTACTGAAAACGAAGTTATAATTATCTGTCTCTGATTCTGCCCCAACTGGTGGTGACCACATATGCATAATATCCGGATAGTCTAGTGGCTCGTAAGTAGGGGAGACCAGTGTGATTATCTCGCCAGGACAATATGGTTGATCATCAGGAACGATCTGAATTGGCATATCAGGTAATGAATCAACTCGTACATAAACGGAGTCAAGGATTGTACATGCGCCAACTGTCATTGTTGCATAATACCACATGGACTCCGTTAAGTCTGCTGTAACGTTTAAGTCGGTTGTACTACTTAAACCTTCACTTGGGAACCATTCAACTATTCCGGTTGTGGTAGTAGCCGTTAGATTTGCTACATCACCCAGACAAACGAAAGCGGTGTCTTCCGGCATGATAGTGATCTCTGCCGGAACTACTTCGATATCAACGGTGGCCGTCTCCATACAAGCGCCATTTGGGCTCATTGCATTAAGGGTATACGTTGTGGTTTCCTGTGGTGTAGCGATTGGGCCAGAAGCATCTGTTTCTGATAATCCTTCAGAAGGAGACCAATCGTATATCGTAGTTGTAAAAGGAATATTATTCGCTAGTTGAACACTCTGACCTTGACAGATAAGTGTATCTGTGGTAGTTAAGGTCGGGAAGTCAAATGGATCAACACTTACGGTAATGGTATCCTGAGCAGTACAGCCAGTAACTGTTACTTCCGCGGTATATAAATAAGTCCCAGCCTCCGGAGTAGCTGTAACAACTTCCTGATCCGTAGAACTAAGACCATCAGCTGGCGTCCATACCAGATTCGTTCCTCCAACATTATTGACCGCTTCTAACTGAACACTTTCGCCTTCACACAAAGCAGTTGGGCCTGCTGCTACAATGTCCAGCATAGGATCTACTACTTGTAACCAAATAGAATCTGTATCCGAACAACCAGGTAAGGCACTTACAGAACCTGTAACCATTAAGAACTGACTTGTTGTAGGGCAGGACTCCGGATTAGTAGAGAAAGCATCGTCAACTAATGCAACAGGTTCCCAGAAATAATCAACAGCCCCTTCAACTTCCATCGTGATACATTCTCCTAAGCAAACATAAGCAGTATCATTTCCAGCAAAAATATCAACGATTGGAGAATCTGAAATTTCAACTATAAGTTCGTTTAACTCGATATCACCACAACCAAAATTGTTACTAAGGGTAATGATGATCGTTTCTGTTCCTTCTATCAACCCATCCGATAAAGGAATGATAGGGAAAGTAATCTCTGTCTGGCCAGCAGGAATTGTTACCTCAGAAGGTATTGATAAAGTATAATCTGTGCCTAAGATCGCAGTACCAGAGATTACAACATCGTAAGTCTGAGAATCTGGTAAAGGGTTATTAATCGAAATAACCAATTCATCACCTGTACCTGAGCAATCTTCAATCAGGTAATCAATACCAGAGGCAAAGTTAACAGCAAGGTTTGGCGTTCCTCCTTTAATTTCAGAGATGAAAACCCCAGAGTCAAAAGACCAATCCCCACGGTCAGCAACAGCGAGCTTAAGATGATAAGTATTACAAGGAATCACAGTACTACGAGCAGTTAAACTTTTCTTGATGCCCAGGTAATCTGAAGTCATACCATCATATTCGAGCGTAATTCCATCATTATTATTACGGTAGTATTCCCAGTTGACCGCATCATTAACACTATTAATTTCAACAGGCGTTACTCCGTCTGGAAGTACAGCGATGTTTTCTTGATTATCGATATTGACATCACCAGTAATACCGGGACCAGAAATTAAGAAGGCAAAAATGTCATTGAAGTTAGAGTTAGCAAACTCCGGATATTCATCTGAGGCAAATACATATTCAAAGACTAACTCGTCAGTAGCTACAAAAACATCCAGCTCAACTACACAGGCATCATTGGAGAGAGAGCCATTGGTAGATAAATAATCCAGGTCGGAATCTCCTGCAGCATTATGGATTGTGGTGACACCACCTTGCGTATTAGGTCCAAGCGCATTAAAAACACTTCCGCTTGTTAATAATAAACCTTGTTCAAGACCTAATTCAGAATTGTCTCCGGCTACGAATGTTCCGTAAGCCCCTTCAGGACAGATAATGGTATCTATGGTAACCAAAGTCTGAGGAGTGGCAATGTTATCCACAATATCTTGATCAGTGATATCATCGTCAACAGTAAGCGGATCAATTGGATCACAAGGTGTCGCAGAACAGAACCATTCCGCAGCAAATCCTTCAAATTGGAGTGATCCATCTGAGATAAACTGTACGGTCATACAGCCACTAGTAGCCTGCGCAGTAAGGCAAACTCCTCCGGTATTGGTTCCGTTTCCACCTTGTATAGAGGTGATAATCGGAGAATTTGTATCCGGACCGTCATAAATGATCAGTTGGTCAGAAAAGTTTTCAATATTGAAATATTCGAAATTAAGCGTGATACAGGCGTTTTGACCAAAAGGAGGGCAGATAGAAAATGTATTATTTTCACCTGGTCCGTAATCCTCATCTGGTCCACCAGTATCATATAATTCACCATTACAGGCATTGGAGCCATCCTGATCAATGGTGTTAATTGGATCGATCTCATCGATGCAAAGCTGAAAGCTTCCCCAATTAGGAGTACCTGTAGTGGAGTAATCATTGATTCGGATAAAGTATACTTCATTCGGGTCAAGATCTAATACATCCAGCTCTAACAAACTTTCTCCGTCATCTGCAGATCCACAGGCTAGCAGGGCGAGACCGTCCACTTCACAATCACCACGATAGATCATAATCTGGGGATTTGACATTGGGTCAGAACCCATCATATCCATGATTCCGGTTACGGTGATTGTATAATCAGTAATCGTATCGCTTGTAGTAAATTGAAACCAAACATCATTACCTACAAAGGTGATATCATTACCGCTACAGGCGTTCGGCCCAGGGATATTATCATTACCAATGTCAGTAGCTGTTGCATTTTCATTTGTGAAGAATTGATCTGAAGGACAAAATGGTACTACACCAAGATCGATTATTCCTCCACAATCGTCATTCGCTGGTTGTGCAAACGCCGAGCATGCTACAAACACTAAAAGAAAAGTAAAAAGTTGTTTCATCGATGAATCCGTTTTTTGTTCTAAAGCCAAAATACACACTTTTAAAAGATTCACGATATAATCAACTGGAAATGATGTCAAATTGCTGGCAAAACTTGGAAGAATGCTAGCCTAAGCCAAAAACCAAGGTAATACCAATCGAAGGGAATCGATTAATTGATAAAGAAATAGCTAAGAGCTAGACTAATTGTTAAAACTTTGAAGGAAAAAGGTGCCCCATAAAGAGTATGAAATAGTGAAAATTATTTGTTACAGTTTTCTAACTGCTCTTTAACCATTTTTACATTAGATAGGCCATAGTTATTCCCCCAGGCTTGATTGATATAGTTGATGATATTATTGATCTGGACATCTGTCAGAATAGGGATACCTACCATTTGACTATTATACGATTCGCCATTCACAATCATTTCACCTTCTATTCCGTAACGAATGATGCAGGCGATTTCTTCCTTATGCGTTTCCAGGTAATCTGCACCTGCGAGAGGAGGGATAAGGTTGCGAAGCCCCTGACCGTTTTCATTATGGCAGTTTGCACATTGACTCTCATAAAGCGCTTTGCCTTGAGAAAAGGCTTCATATTCACAATTGCTAAACGAAATAATCATTAAGCTTAGGAAAATGATGCAAGCAGAAAATGTCTTTAATTTTGTCATACTTGATTAATTCGCATTTCCATACTCTTCTTCCAAAAACCATTCTAGATCTTTTAAAAATTGGGTGACATCATCAGGGTCGGTTCCTTCGGCAAATGCCCGAACATGTCGATTTTTATCGACTAGGACTATTCTTCCGGAGTGATCAATTCCTCCTGCTACATCAGGATCTTCGTTGGCAACTATGAAATACTCACTATTCATAGCGTAAATCATATCTTTTTCTCCAGTTAAAAAATGCCATTTACTACCATCCACTCCAAGTTTATCCGCATAACTCCGTAATGCTGCTACAGTATCTCTTTTAGGATCTAAACTATGGGAAACCAAAAGCAAATTGTCATTGTCCTCAAATTTTTCGTAAACACGAAGCATCTGCGCTTTTACTCTGGGACAAATGGAAGGACAATGGATAAAGAAGAAATCAGTGATATACGCTTTGTTAGCAAAAGTTTCATTTGTGATCTCTAAACTATCCTGATTAATAAAACTAAAATCAGGTATGCTATGATTTATAGTATCTCCTTCTGGCGTGATATCTTTGAAGCCAAGGATTGGAAAAGCTTCCTCAAAATCACTAGTTACGACTGCTGGTTTATTATCAACGGTAAAATAGTAAATACCAAAAAGCGCAGATAATAGAAGAATGGTAATGATCAAATATCTCATCGTTATTATTTTTTTTCAAGTTTGCTCAATAATGCTTTTGCATCACTAATACTATTCAGCATTTGATCCCTGACAATGCTTATTTTCTCTTTTTCCTTTTGAAGTATTTCTTTTGCTTTTTCCGCTGAAAGGTCATTCCCGGGGGCTTTATATTCAGCCATCCAGGACATCATCGCATCGTCCGCAGTTTCTAATGCATCAATATGTTTTTTTATTTCTATTCGCTGATCCTTCGTACTCAGACTATCCCCGGCGATTACCTTCAATTCTTTGGCTAAGCGATTGATCGTCCCCATCTCGGGCATGACTTTATCATGAATAGCCATTACTTCTTCCTTCATATCTTCAATACTTGGGCTACACCCCAGAATCAAAAAAAGGAAACTAAAAAATGCTGCTTTTTTCATCTTACTGCTTTTCGAATATCAACAAAAGGTATTTGCTTATGTTCCGCAAATCTACATCATAAAAATGTAAAAATGTATTCTACCCTAAGCGCTAAGTAAAGAGGAAACCGACAATACCAATTAGTAAAGCAGTAAATGCAGAATACCCTTAGTTGTTCTTAAGGTGATAAGGGGGAAGTTCATTTTCAGCGCTATGCTCAATTGCTATGAATAAAAAAAGACCTTAGCTATTCAGCTAAGGTCTTCAGATAGAGTTATAGTGTAGAAAAGAAAAGTCTATTTGGTTATGTTGATGTAAATATATGTAAAATATTTTTAATATTATAATCGTATATAATAAACATCAGTATTGTTTCTCGAAATGTTTTTCGCACTGAAATTTCCGGGTTGTGGAATAACTTCTTCTAGGTCAAACATAGAGCAGGATTTTGGTAGACGAGTGAAAAATAAAGAATAATATGCAACGTATCCTGCCGGTACTAACATCCATTCCGGCGCCATGCTGATATTTTCTACATGCACTAATTCACTCGCATGGTCACTGTGCTGATCGTAAAGATAGGTCGTAGGCCAGATACGTATATAGCTATCATAGAGTAGGGAGCCCCCGCTAATGCAATGAACGATGACTTGCCCTTCTTCGGCAGTCATCTCCTCTAGTTTGCGAAGTAGATCAGGAGCAATTTCAACTTTGGGTTTAGTTATAATGTCCATTCCTGTAAAGGTAAGGATAGGAGCGCTATTTATTTTGTGTATCAGCGCCCAAGATGACAGATATTATTTTTTTTAATGGGTTTTTCTTAAAGTTGGCAAAGTATTTGCATTAATAAAAATAGCTATATTAAAACTAAAATAACACATTACAATCCCATCTATTAAGTTTTAACCACAAAACAAATCATCGTCCCATGAATTGATTTTTACTAGTTGAAATTTTACATACAGATTCAAATTTGGCCCACAAAAGTGGTTTAATCGACTCATTTAGTCCCTGTAGTATCATTTAACTGATTAGTAATTAATTGTTCACATAAGTAAGGACTAGCATCTTTTTCAAGAAAAGATGGCCTTCCGCTAATTAGAATATTATCATGAGAATTGAATCTCCCCAGGTTTACAAGTACTTCTTTCAGATCATGAAAGAGGAACCTCTTGAGATTAGGCGCTACAGTTTAATACTCTTGTCTATTGCCATACTTTTTCTGAGTGTGGTTTTTAACAAAGATAGTTTGCTTTTGCTATTCCTTTTGTCAGGTTATACCTGTATGATGATTGGCTACGCAATTGCTAGATATACACATAGTCTAAGTCTTCCTCCGCTTAAAAAGCGTATTTATGAGAAACTATTGGTCGCCAACCAAAAGGATGTTGTAGTACTTAGAGACAAAAAGTCAAACAAAATCACCTTTGTAAATGAAGCATTCTACCGTACTTTTGGTGAGGAACATGCTGCTAATGAAGGGATAAATTTATTCGATTTTATAGCGGAAGAAGATGTCCGAAAGTTCCGTAAAAAACCAAATAGATTACTGGCCATCCAACCATATCGGGATGATTCCAAAATGGTACGAATTAAAAAAATGGACGGTAGCCTCGAGTGGACCGAAGTGCAAACTCAGGCGCTGGATGATCAATTAGAATTATATACTTTCCGAAATACACACCTCGATGAAATGCAAAAAGCGGCTAATGCCCAATTTGCTAGAGCACTATCAGAGCGATACTTTAAAGAAAACCAGTCTTTCACAATGAAAGATATCCAATCATTATCAGATAGAAATCAATATCTGAGAGTGGTATAGAAGAACGTGTTTTCTCATAGTGTTGATAGTGTGTATTCCCTCCTGCATGCCCCCCAACTATCAACTTTCTATGATGATTGATTTTGTAGTGAAATAAGATAAAGCCTCTCCAGTTTTTAAAAATTGGAGAGGCTTTATCTTATCCGGGGTTTTAAACCCCACATAACAATCACAAGACCTTAAATCCACTCCAGTTCATGCTTAGTCAACTCGTGCTCAACATCTCCGGTATGTTTAATGATCGCAGGCTCAAAGAGCATGATATGTACTTCTTCCGCTGCGATGGGACGATGCTCCACACCACGTGGAACGATGAGCATCTCTCCTTCGTTCAAGGTGACCATTTTATCCCTGAATTCCATTTTTAATTGACCTTTGATCACATAGAATAATTCGTCTTCGTTTTCATGACTGTGCCAGACAAATTCTCCTAAGAGCTTGGCCATTTTAACATGTTGTCCATTTAATGCTCCAACGATCTTGGGGGTCCAGTGCTCATCGAAAAGGGATAGCTTTTCTTTTAAATTGATACTTTGCATGATTAATAGTTTTAGTTTTTTGCTAATTGTTGATTTAAGAGCATGGTCATTTTTTGAGCTTGAGTATTCGCATACTTTTGCTCACGAAATTGACCTGTCCATCGGATACCTTGTATCGCATTTGTCAACCAGATTTCTTCTGCTTCGAAGAGGTGTTTTTCTTTGATCTTTTTTTCTTTGACGATTAACCCTAGTTCAGGTGCAAGTTGAAGCATAATGCTTCTCGTAGTACCCGCTTTGCAACCGGAACGGAGTGGAGGTGTCCGCAATTCATTTCCTTTTACGATGAATAGATTAGAACTACTCGCTTCCGCAATATTATCCCGTTCATTGAGCAGGAGACAGTCATCCAGGTGCTGATCTTGCTTGTAAATGCCAGCGAGTATATAAAATAAACTATTGGCTGTTTTCCAATTGAATGCCGGGGATGCAGGTAATCTAATGGAGTCGCAGATATCAATATTCAAACCAGCTTCATTGAGGAGGAAATGATTTTGATCCAACTCCTGGCTCTCAATCAAAAACGCTGTGTTATTGCTTTGAGGAGTATATAATCCTCCACCGGTTCGGTAGACGGTCATTCTGATCCGCCAGTTTCCTTCCATTCTACAAAGTTTTTGAATCTCATTTTGGTAGAAAGCTTCAGATTGCAATTGCTCGTACCGCATAAATTTTGCACCTGCCAAAAGTCGATCCCAATGGGCTTTCCAAAAAGTAATTTTGCCCTCAAATACGCGCATGGTTTCAAACAAAGCATCGCCATACCGAAACGCTCTATTCGAAGAAGTTAAACCAATCGCATCGGAATTATGAATGGTACCATTATGGTTGATAGGCATATTTATGAGTTTTTGAGGTAATCGATCACCAATAATCGGATGTCATTTTTGAGATCTCCTTTCTCCGGTTGGTTAATGATGAGCAAGCCTTCTGCTCCTTGCTTAAGTGCAGGAATATCTAATCCGCGGAGCAAGAAATCATTTAAAATGACCCAATATTTTTTGTCATCCTCTAATAAACTACCGTTTATTTTCCAGCCTTTACCATCGATGTGTTCGACTTTGTCCCATTGCAGATATGCACCGTTCCCGGTTTTGTTTACCGCATAATCTAAACTTTCTCTCAGGAGCGCACCAGTCATTTGCACTTGTGCAATCCCGCCACCAAAAGGCATCGCCCGGATAATATCGAACTGTGTGACCTGACCACTAATTTCATCATCGATTCTGATAGAGCCACTATTTAAAATAGCACAATCATTTTCATTCATATAAGCTGCACTCATGCTACGTGTGACAAGTTGCCCGAGATTAGTCTGTTGATGTCGAATACTACTTTCTTTACCATCCAGCGGCGTATCAATTTTTGCAATTATCTCATTGGTATTAAAGCCGTCTTTGGTGAAAATGTCGCTCGCAATCTTATTCCATTTGTCCACTACTTTAGAAAGCTCAGGATCTAAGGCAACAGACTCGTTCATCTCTACTAGCTTGGAGTCAATCGTTGCTTTTTCGGTATTGACATTGAGTTGGACTCGATGGACGTAAGCACTTTTTGCATTAGCATCTGCCTTGGTAAGCCGGACATTTCCAATTTGATGCTCCATATGATGATGGTCGTGGCCTCCCATAAGTAATGGAACATTCGGAATATACTTTGCGAGGTCCATATCTTCTGCAGCCTCCAAATGCGTAACACCAATCACGAGGTCGGTATGTTGTTCCAGAAACTGATAAGCTTTAATCGCTTCCGCACGAAAGTCTTCATAAATGACATAATCCTTAGGATTACTATCAATGGTCACTCCGAAGAAGCCAATCTTTGCTTTGGTTCCATCCGCATCTTCGATCTCCCAGATGTATAGCTCCTGAATATATTTATTCGCTGAGCTTACGGCTTGATCACTACCGTCCCTGGGTTGTTGAAAAAAGCTATGGATCTCATCCTGATGAGTATATAGGACATTCGTGCCCAGCCAGATTGATTTGGATTCATTGAGCCGGGCTTGTAACTCTTCGCGGTCCAGATCGAATTCGTGATTGCCGAAAGCGACCAGATCGACTCCGAGGTGATTCATTACATCGATCATATGTTCTCCCTTGATTCGCTTTCCATTGTATTTAAGGGTTCCGATAACGGAAGGATTAAGAAAATCTCCGCTTAGTATAGTAAGCATATTCGGATTTTCGGCTAATAACTGCTTTTTCAAAGTAGCGACTCGGGCCATTCCGCCCTTTTTACCGCCTTCCAGCGGCGCAATTTCGTAAACATCGTTAATCTGTAAAAAGGTAAAATCGATCAATCCATCGTCTACGATATAAGGTGGATTACTACTTACAAGCATTTTTTTGCCTCCATTACAGGCAAATAAAAGTAAACACAGGCTGCTTAAAAGGAATTGTATTGTTTTCATTATTATAGGATTTGGTCTCTAATGCCAAATTAAAAAGAAAAATTTAAATCACTTCATTAACTTTGGATGTCAAATGAAACAACATGGCAGTGGATAAGCAGGCATTAAAATTATACATTTCGTGGGCGAGAACTTCTCAAGATGATGCCCTTGCGGCACAACTCAAAAAGCACCTGACTATACTCGAACGTCAACAAATGATCAAAGTATGGGACGAGATAGGTGCGGGAATGGCAGTTGATGAGGAGAAATTAAACCAAATTCAGAAAAGTGATCTCATCCTTCTTTTATTAAGTGTGGATTTTTTTAATGATAAGTCCTGTATTGAAGACCTGACCAAAGCGATCGAACGCCACCAAAAGGATGCAGATGCAGCTTTTGTAATTCCAGTCCTGCTTCGGACAACCCTGATGGGCTCAACGGCACTTACCAAACTCAAAATGTTGCCTTCGGATAAATACCCGGTGACCCACCGGCATTGGGAGAATATTGATGAGGCATTCACCAAGGTCGTTTCTGAAATCAAGAAAGTGGTAGAGATCGTTTGGCGTTCTGATGACACGGAATCTTCAGAAGTTATTAAAGGAGATAAATTGGAGATTGTTAATCCAAGATTGACAGATCGAAAGCATGCGGTAGAGATTAAGAATGTTCATGCTATTTCAACTGCCGGAGATATTGGCGGTATTCAAAATATTGTCAATGATGATAAACAAGAAGAGATTATCGACAATTACCTCAACAAGACCAAGAAGGTACAATCTGTAGTAGTGGAGGATATTGAATTATCCCGCTCCGAGTTACTACTTAAGAAAGCGATTCTTTTACATAAGTCTGCAATTAGAAACGATAACCACCAAAAACTTCAGGATGCTTATGACCATTTAGAAGCAGCCAAAACGCTTGATCCGAATAACATTGAAATTCTGTTGGAGATGGCGAAGGTTTTGATTGTGCTGACACCTGATGATCCTACGGATGAAGAAGCGGTCCTGGAGCAAATTGAAATGATGGTGAATAATCCGCAGGATGATGAAACCGCATTTTACCTGGCCTATGCACGATTCCTTTTGTCGACTTCGAATATTGAGAAGATAGATGAAGACTTACTCCGGAAAGCGCGTACTACCTTTGATCGACTCGGGAATGAGCAATTGGTAAAGGATTGTGATGATGCGCTGAGCTACGCCGCTGAACAACGGGAATCGATCGTACCCGATCTCCCTCCTATACCAAATAGTAAACCCGGCCCGCCACCACTACCGCGCCAGCAGGCTCCTCAGCCGGAGCCTTTTCACCCGGTTGGTGATTGGGAAGTTGAGGTGCACAGCTTAATTCCAAATACGATGTATCTCAATGTTTTTCCGAATGGAACAGTCTCTGGTAAGCAGGTTTATGTTCCGTTCTCCGGAAACTGGAGTTTTGCGAATAACTATTTTTATATACAGGCTTATTGTAATGGCTTTCCGTTTCAGTTTGCGGTTCAAATTCAGTTTGAGCAACAGGG
>JAHDHW010000142.1 GCA_020631105.1 Saprospiraceae bacterium
TCCGGATCATTACCTGACCGAACGAAGCGTTGACTAGGATCACATAATTTATTGATAACTCCAGTAATTTCCTCTGTTAATTCAAAATCGAAGATTTCCAAGTTTGCCTTTAAGCGTTCAGGAGTACTACTCTTAGGCACAGCCATTACATTCTTCTGTTCAATCAACCAACGCAAAACTAATTGCGCCACAGATTTATTTAGATCAGCGGCAATAGATTTTAATTGTTCATCCTGGAATATTCTACCCTGGGCTAAGGGAGAATAAGCGGTCATTAGAATATCATTATGGTCCATCCAATCTTTCAATATACTTTGATCAAGATAAGGATGATACTCTACCTGATTACAAATGATCTTTGCACCAAGGCCCATCGTTCTGGCTAATAAGGCAATCGGAAAATTACTTACTCCGATATGTTTGGCCTTGCCTTGTTCCTGTGCTTTAATTAACTCGGGGATAGTTTCAGAAAGCGGAATTTCACTACTGGGCCAATGGATGAGCAGCAGATCCACATAGTCCGTTTGCAACTTTCGAAGACTATCTTCGACAGAAGGCATAAAATCATCCTTTGCAAGTCGGGTCGGCCAAACTTTAGTAGTGAGAAAAATATCGGATCGTGGAACAGAAGCCTGGCGAATGGCGGTGCCTACTTCGGTTTCGTTTTCATAAAGTTGAGCAGTATCGATATGTCGATAGCCCATCTCAATGGCATTTGTTATTAAAGGTACTGCACCTTCATCTTTGATAAGGTAAGTACCTAATCCCAGTACCGGGATCTGTTGTTCATCGCGATTATAATGATTCATCCAGCTCTTTTCTTTTCGTTCTTTTATTCTATACGGACCTTAAATTGTTTTGCTAAAGCAAGTCAAATTCAAGTCTTGTCCTATGGACTCCGATTCAGAGTCTTTGAATAGTTCGCTTCAAATTATGTAAAAAAAATGAACCGTACCTCAAATCCATAACATTTATCTTGCTTCGTCCAGAATTAAGGGCAATTCCTTAACTTCTCCTGCTCGAATGACCTTTAGCGTAATTTCTTCTCCTGGCTGATATTTTTCGATTGCTAGTAATACATCATTCCGAGTAGAGATCTTATCCCTGTTAATAGCAATGATGATATCCCCCAACTCTATTTCTCCACGCCGGTTTCTTACTGTTGGGAACACCCCTGCTTTTTCTGCAGCACTGCCTTTATATACATTACGAACCATTACTCCGGTTACTCCGACACGCTTCGCGATATTATAGGCATCCAATTCAACCCCCATTGTTGGTCGAATGACTTTCCCAAATTCAATCAATTGTGGAACGGCCCACTTCACCTCATCCACCGGAATGGAAAAACCGATTCCGGCATAAGCTCCGGAAGGAGAATAGATCGCAGTATTCACACCAATCAATTCCCCTGAAGAGTTAATCAGGGGTCCACCCGAGTTACCTGGATTAATCGCTGCATCCGTTTGAATCACCCCTCGAATCGGGACGCCGGATACTGACTCGATCTCTCGCCCCAAAGCACTAATTACTCCAGTGGTTAAAGTTTGGTCTAATCCAAACGGATTACCGATTGCAAATACAAATTGTCCAACTTTAAGTTTTTCTGAATCCCCGAGTGGGATAGGTTTTAATTTTGCCTTAGGTGCATCAATCTTTAGAACGGCTAAATCTTTACTTGCTTCATAACCTACTAAAGTCGCATCCCAGGTAGATTGATCTGATAAAGTAACTTTAGCACGATCAGCTCCACGAATCACGTGAAAGTTCGTGATGATATGCCCCTCTTTACTCCAGACAAATCCGGTTCCGGTTCCTTTTGGAATTTCCGAAACATCCATCGACCAGTAGTCTCTTTGATATTCTGAAGTAGCGATAAACACTGTTGAAGGTGCAGCATCTTCAAAGAGCGAAATAATCGCTTTCTCATCACTTGTCAGACGAGACCTTACCGGCACACTGGCTAAGTTTGCAACCGAGTTTTCTTCTTCTGATTCGCTGATCGTAGCCTCCGCTGAAACGGGAGTATATTGCTGATCATCTCCTGGATTTTGATCCTGGTTTTTCCAGGCAGTGCCTAGCAAAAAACCACCAACCATTAATACGATTCCAAATAAATATTTCATCATGGTTTTCATAATGCAGTATTAGTTAAGTTAGTTTGACTAATCATCAAGTTTCAAAAATAACGAAAGCCTTGCTGGATTTTTTATGTTTAACGAATCTTTAAGGTGGAGTGTTCGGAGTATCTACAGGTAAGCAAAAAAAAGCCCCGACTGCACGCAACCGGGGCAATGGGGATGTGTTGGTCTTTCGTTCTGTTTGTTGGATAATCCCCAAATGATCTCTACCTGTATTGACCGAAGGATTTTGTTATGTAAACAAGTACTTCGTATCCTGTAATGATCTTGTGGATAGGGCTCCACGCCTGTAAATATAATATTTTCATTGCAAGAAGAATCATTTTAGGATAATTTTAATTTGATAATTTTTGGGCGTTTTTTTATAAAAAACACCTCAAAGAATCCAATTTCATTGCTCCGAGCTTCTGAATATCCAGAACTGTATTATCAAGGCTAATCGTAAACCTCAAATTGTCCATTTCTTCTTTGATTTTGCTTAAATTCGAGACAAATCAACATATTATGTATAAATACCTCTCTCTGTTAATATTCCTCTTTCCTTTTATGGGGAATGCTCAAAATCCAAATAAACAAAAGCTGGATCATGCTGATTTTGATGTTTGGAAATCAGTCAGTAACGCCCAAATATCTAATAATGGTGAATGGGTCACCTACGCCCTTACCGTAGAAAGAGGAGATCCGATATTTTTTATTCATCATGTCGACTCTGGCAAAGAATATTATTTCGAACGCGGTACCGATGGAAAAATCTCCGCTGATAATCAACATGTCATCTTCAAAATCAAAAATCCGGTTGATTCTATCCGGGCACTAAAACGAAAGAAGGTCAAGTCAAAGGACATGCCTCTGGACACGCTAGTTATTTTTAACCTGGCGGCAGGCAAAGCCGAACACATTCCGAATGTCAAAAGCTTTGGTATTTCGGAGGACTGGGGCCAATGGCTAGTCTACAAAAATCGTATTGAGCCCGCAAAAGAAACAGCCGTCGATTCCATAGCAGTAAGCGGGCAGGAATCAGCGAATGAAAAAAAAGATTCAAGCGCAAAGAAGTCCAAAGCCAAACCAAAAGAATTCTTAGTCATCAGACATTTAGGTTCTGACTTTGAACAAAAGATTCCAAAAGGAAAAGATTTCGTCTTCGCAGAAGAAAAAGCAAATATTCTGGTCAGCAGCGAGAGTAAAGATTCGACCTTTGATCAGGGCGTCTACTTGTTTGATACAAAAGCAAAAAAACTGACACCTCTACATCAGCAAAAAGGAGTTTACAAAAAACTTAGTTTTGACAAAGCGGGATCGCAGGCCGCTTTCCTGGCGGATCTGGACACCACCGATAGTAAGATTCGTCCTTTTGATCTTTTCTACTGGCAGTCCAATGAAAAATCAGCCAAAAAAATTGATGCGCTCACTCGCCTCAAGGCAGATGAAGAATGGCTAATTAGTGAATTTGATCAGCTACGATTTTCCGAAGACAACAAGCGACTTTTCTTTGGCATTGCGCCACCACCAATCCTTCCGGACACCACTTTACTAGACGAAGACAAAGTCAATGTAGAGGTTTGGTCCTGGAATGATGCACGCTTATATACACAACAAGAAGTGCAAAAAACGAACGACCAGGAATATGGATTTGATGCGGTCTGGAATATTACGAACGATCAATTTTATGCCCTAAACGACGAAACCATCAGAGATATTCGATATGACCAGCATCGTACAGCTAAGTATGCTTTGGGCGCTGCACGGGAGCCCTATTACGAAACCGTAAGTTGGGAAGGATTTCCGGAATATCGCGATGTCTACCGCATCAATTTGGAAAATGGTACAAAAGAAAAAATTGCCACACGTATAAAGGCTACGCCCAGAGTTTCAGCTGCAGGTAAGTACTTTTACTGGTTCAATGCAATTGATACAGCCTGGCAAGTGTATAGCCTTAAAGATCAAAAGCTTCGAACGATTACCAATAATAATACGGTCCCATTTTATGATGAGCTCAATGATCGTCCAATGCTCCCTAATTCATACGGAGTCATGGGCTGGACCAAAGACGACGCTCAGGTACTAATCTATGACCGATATGATATTTGGCTCGCTGATCCGATGTCTGCTGAAGCACCACGCCGCCTCACGGATGGTCGGGAAACTAAAACACGGTATCGTTTTATTCAAACTGATCGCGACGCGGATTATATTGATCCAAAAGGAGATTGGTTGCTCTATGTCTTTAATGAAAAAACAAAGCAAAGTGGCTACGCCACGATGACATTGAGTAGCAAACCTAAAAATCTGGTCTTTGGAGAGTTTCAATTTGATCGTCGACCAGATAAAGCTAAAAATGCAGAGCGCTATTTATATACAAAGGAAAGCTTTCAGATCTTCCCGGATCTACTTACCAGTGATCGAAGTTTCAAATCTCCAAAACGGATCAGTGATGCAAACCCACAGCAAAGCCTTTATTCCTGGGGGAGCACAGAGCTCTATGAATGGACTTCCGCAGATGGTCAAAGACTACAAGGGCAGTTAGTAAAACCAGAAGGATTTGATCCGAATAAAAAGTATCCGATGATCGTCAATTTTTACGAGCGTAGCTCGGATCGACTGTATCGACACCGAGCACCATACCCTGGCCGGTCTACCATTAATTATTCGTTTTATGCGAGTAGAGGATATCTTATTTTCAATCCGGATGTACCGTATACCGTTGGTTATCCTGGAGAGAGCGCAGAGAAATCAGTGATCTCTGGTACCTTATCATTGATCGATGAAGGTTTTGTCGATAAAGATCGAATTGGCGTACAAGGACACAGTTGGGGAGGCTATCAAATTGCGCATTTGATTACCCGTACGAATCTTTTCCGTTGTGCAGAATCCGGAGCACCAGTTGTTAATATGTTTAGTGCCTATGGGGGTATCCGTTGGGGTTCCGGACTTAGTCGGATGTTCCAATATGAAAATACGCAAAGTCGAATCGGAGGAACAATCTGGGAGTATCCGTCTCGCTACGTCGAAAACTCTCCGATCTTCTTTTTAGATAAAATTGAAACACCGGTGCTCATTCTTCACAATGATGAGGATGGTGCCGTACCCTGGTATCAGGGCATTGAGTTTTTCGTTGGGCTACGCCGCTTAGGAAAACCTGCATGGCTACTGAATTATAATGGAGAACCCCACTGGCCCGTCAAAAGACAAAATCGTCTGGACTTCAATATTCGCATGCAACAGTTTTTTGATTACTATCTAATGGATGCCCCTATCCCAATCTGGATGGAAAGAGGAGTGCCCGCCATTGAAAAAGGCATTAAACAAGGTCTGGAGTTGAAGGAATAAATTTTCAATTTTAAAGGTAGGACCAGTTTTGTATTAATCAACTAGTCCTACCTTTAAAATAAATATCAAGCCACCGAACTTTTCTAATTAAATTATTGTAACTAGTAAAGTGCTATTCAAGCATGCTCTATTTTCGTGTACTGTACCATTATAGTAATTCGAAATGAAGCCTCACTTTAAAAAATCAAAATGAAGAAATTCTTTTCGCTCGTAGTCCAGGCCGTTAAAGGTAGCGAAGAAGATCTTACCAAAGTCAGTATTAACCGAGCTATCATCTTACTCGCCATTCCGATGATATTGGAGATGGTGATGGAATCTTTATTTGCTGTAGTCGACATTTATTTTGTTGGAAAAATCAGCGAAGAAGCAATCGGCGTAGTTGGATTGACAGAGTCCGTATTGATGATTGTCTATTCTTTAGCCATCGGGCTGATGACGGGAGCAATGGCAATGGTTGCAAGAAGGATTGGAGAGAAAAATCCGGAAGGTGCTTCAGTTGTAGCCGTCCAGGCCATCATCCTTGCTATTATCATTGCCGTAATCCTTGGAGCAGTTGGAGTTTATTATGCTCGCGATATACTTCAATTGATGGGAGGTAGTGAGCAGTTGATCAATGAAGGTATAGGGTATACACAAATCATTTTTGCGACCAATATTGTAATCATTTTGATCTTCTTACTCAATGGTATTTTTAGAGGTGCGGGAAACGCCGCCATAGCCATGTGGGTGCTTTGGATATCAAATGGTTTGAATATTTTGCTTGATCCATTATTTATCTTTGGCTTTGGTCCGATACCAGCTATGGGCGTACAAGGTGCGGCGATCGCTACTTCTATTGGTCGAGGGACCGGAGTACTCATTCAACTTTATATTTTATTCAATGGCAAATCCATTGTAAAAGTAGCAGCTCGACATTTGAAGATAGCCTGGGATATTATTGTCAATATCGTACGGGTAGCTTCCGGTAGCACCATTCAGTTTTTAATTGCTTCGGCAAGTTGGCTGTTTATCATGCGTATTATCTCAACAAATTTCTCGGAGAATGTACTAGCCGGTTATGTCATTTCTATTCGGGTAATCATCTTTACCATTCTTCCTTCCTGGGGATTGGCAAATGCGGCCGCTACCCTTGTGGGGCAAAACCTGGGTGCAAAACAACCGGAACGTGCGGAGCAGTCCGTCTGGACTTCTGCCTTCTATAATATGATTTTCTTACTTTTTATTTCTATTGTGTTTTTCATTTTGGCTCGTCCGATCATCTCCATCTTTAGTCAAAATCCAGAAGTAATAGAAGCAGGTATTACCAGCTTACGGATCATTTGTGCCGGTTATGTTTTCTTTGCCTATGGCATGGTCATTAGTCAGGCATTTAATGGTGCCGGAGACACCTATACTCCAACCTTGATCAACATAGTAGCCTTTTGGATTGTGCAATTACCTTTAGCTTATTATATGGTACAATGGGGATATGGGACCGAGGGAGTCTACTGGTCTATTGCAATTGGTGAAAGTGTATTAGCCCTGATCTGTATTTTCGTATTCAGAATGGGCCGATGGAAAAAGGTAAAAGTTTAAATCGGGAATGGTGCCTAATGAATATTAAAATCAGTTAGGCATCAATCCATCTTATATCAAAAATTTCCGGGGAAAAACAGTTCGTCAATATAGGTGTGCCGAGTCTGGGTATTATAACGATCCCGGCAATCCTCCACGCCACTTCTCATGATGCTTTTACAAAAACCAAAGTTGTCACTATCCTCTCGATGATCTCTTTTGAGATAGCAATGTCCCAATTCATGGAAGATGATAAACTCTCGAAAATTAGTCCCGCTGTTATTCCAAAACTCATCATCTACCGTTACATCTCCGGGAGTAAAAGGACTATAGGAACACTGGCCTGCGACATGTTCTTCGTCAATTGCTTCAATCACTCCGGTGATCTCTTCTTCGACTAAATCGATACTTATTCCCCGAGCTGCCGCCTCTGATTCGAATGCTTCGAAATAGGGCCATAACCTTTGATCAACCAGCGGAAAGCTTCGCTCCTCCGGAACGATCAGCGCTTCATCTTTTTTGCAAGTGGATAAGAGTACGATAGTACCTGCGAATAGAAAAAATAATTTCAGAGATAACCTTACCATGAGTAGAACTTTTGATGTGAGTATAATAATGAAGTTGTTCAATAATTCAATGAGTAAGGCTTAGTGTCATAGAAATCATTTGACTTTAAGGGATAAATTTTCTTGAGCTATTAACGAAAATTGACTTCAAAGTTATTGTATCCACGAAAGTAAAATTCACATTTGTCTTGACAAAGATTAAAAAAGGGTTGTACCGCAACGCAGCACAACCAGCTATATGAAAAGATGATATAAAGATCTATTTGATTTACACTATCTAATATCTATGGCCCGAAGTATTGCTCAGGATCCACACGCTTTCCATCTTTGATGACTTCATAGTGAAGATGTGGAGCGGTGGACATACCCGAATTGCCAGACAAACCAATGGTTTCGCCGACCTTTACTTTTTGTCCGACTTCGACTTTAATCTCGCTCAACTGTGCATAAAGAGTTTGATAAGCATCATCATGTTTGATGATAATATACTTGCCATAGGTATTCGGTGAGTCTTCTATTTTTTCGATTACTCCATCGGCAGTTGATAAAACCGGTGTACCTATCGGTGCTTTTAAATCTACTCCAACATGCCTTTTCTTTTTCTTTAGAATAGGGTGAAAACGCATCCCGTAGCCACTGGTTATTTTATAATTTTCGCCTAATGGTGACACTTTGGGAGGGTCCAGATTGATTGCCCAGGTAATCGTAACCACCGTAAGCATTAAACCAAATACAAGTAATGTGATTTTCTTCATTGTCCATTTTTTTTGATTAAGCAATTGAATAGTTTGATCTTGAAGTTCTTTTAATTCATCTTTTCTAAAATGATCAAACACCTGCTTACTGGCCTGATGAAAGGTCACACCTTGATTCATTTGAGTTTCAATCATACAACAGATATGATCGAGTATTTCCTCTTGCAAAGGCTCATACTCTAATCCTTTTGTTTCAATAAATGATTCAATAAAACTAACCTGTTGATGATTTAATTCAGCTGACATGGATGGAAATTGGGTTTGGCTTAATGAGCTTGCTTGGGAAAAAGTATGAGTTGCATGGCAAGGACAAATTCTTGGAATTCTTCTAACTTATTAGAAACCGCTTTATTACCAGCGGTAGTTAGGCTATAGTATTTGCGTGCACGTTTTCCGAAGAAAACTTTCTCTGTTTGCACGAGTCCCTCTGACTCCAACTTATGTAAGGTCGGATATAGTGCCCCTTCGGTCAATATTAACTTTCCTTCAGAAAGCGATTTCACATGCTGCGAAATCTCATATCCGTACATTCTCCCCTTTTCTTCCAGTAGTCGAAGAATTATGGTTTGTAAGGTACCTTTTAGTAATTCTTTTGATATCATATCACAAATATACCTAAGAGTTCTAGGTATTCAAACAAATGCCTAAGAAAATTAGGTATTTTAACGTTTACCCCCCTTTTCAAATAATATCCTGTGTAATTGAAAGACCAGGGTTCAGCATAATTATTTATTTTTGTAGACCATGAGTAATATCCCATACAAACTACGCTTACTACTTGGATATCTAAAATACCGGCCTGGCACCAATATACACGAAATGACACCAGATGCTGCCAGGAAATCAGCCAACCGCATTTCAAAGCAAGTGGATTGGCTTATAGATTATCCTAGTGTCCAGTTACACCGCGTAGAGAATTTAAACATCACCGGTCGTAGTTGCCAAATCCCTATCCGAATATATCGTCCTACTGCACAAGAGCAATTACCCTTGATCCTATTTTTTCATGGTGGAGGTTTTGTTATCAATGACTTGGATTCTCATGACAAAGTATGCCGACGGATTGCGCGGGACAACCAATCTGTTGTGATTGCTGTAGATTACCGTCTGGCGCCTGAATTCCCATTCCCTGCCGCGACACATGATTGTTATGATGCTACCCTTTGGGCAAGCGAACATCCGGAAATTCATAAAGCTGATCCAAATCAAATAACAGTCATGGGAGATAGCGCAGGTGGCAACCTTGCAACGGTAGTAGCCTTGATGTCAAAAGCTTTAAATGGTCCCCAAATTCACCAGCAAATCCTTATATACCCTTGCACTGACGGAACGCTTTCTCACCCAAGTATTGAACAATTTGCAGAAGGATATTTCCTGACCAAAAAATTGATGCAGTGGTTTCTCAATCATTACATCCCTTCTCCACAGGCGGTTTATGATCCGTATGTCTCCCCATTATTTGCCGAAGATCTATCAGATTTACCTCCGACTTGGCTTGCTACCGCAGCCTTCGATCCACTACGCGATGAAGGAAGAGCATATGCTAAAAAGCTGACCATTGCAGGTAACAAAGTCATCCATAAAGAATACCCTGGAATGATTCACGGATTCTTTGCATTACCTCGTCTTTCACGATCAGGCTTATCTATTTTTGATGATATCAAATCAGTTTTGAAGCAAAGCCACATCTAATCTCATTTATCAGCTATTTCTTGACAACCTATTGACCAATTCCTTGTTAATTTGCCAACTGATTATTGTAAATTTGCAGCGCATTAAACCACCAATCCTAATCTAATTCAACTATGGGTAAAATAGCCGCTTCCGATCAATTCGTAAATCGACATATCGGAATCAATGAAGCAGAAGCTAATGAGATGCTTAAGGCAATCAAAGCTGATTCTATCGATCAATTGATTGACCAAACTGTTCCAAAAAATATCCGAAGTAAAAAATCACTTAACCTTCCGGAAGCACAAACTGAATACGAATACTTGCGTGAGCTCAAAGAAACTGCCGCAATGAACAAAGTATTCCGTTCGTACATTGGTATGGGATATAATGGTACGATCACTCCATCTGTAATCCTTCGGAATATTTTTCAGAATCCAGGCTGGTATACACAGTATACCCCTTACCAGGCAGAGATTGCACAAGGACGCCTGGAAGCTCTTTTGAATTTCCAGACAGTGGTCAGCGACCTGACTGCAATGCCAATCGCCAATGCAAGTCTGCTGGATGAAGGAACAGCTGCCGCAGAAGCAATGGCTATGTTCTTTGCATTAAAGAACAAACGAAATAAGGAAGATCTACAAAACGAATTCTTTGTATCTGACAAGGTCTACGATCATACAATTGATGTGCTCAAAACCCGAGCAACGCCACTTGGAATCAAGATCGTTATCGGCGATTATAAAAAATATAAGTTCAACGAAAAGACCTTCGGGGTACTATTACAATATCCGGCCAAGGATGGTGCAGTAGAAGATTACCGTGCTTTTGCAGAAAAAGCAAATGCCGAACAAATCTATGTAACGGTAGCAGCGGATATTTTAAGTCTTGCATTATTGACCCCTCCTGGTGAATGGGGTGCGGATGCCGTAGTCGGTAACACGCAACGCTTCGGCGTACCAATGGGCTATGGCGGACCACATGCTGCCTATTTCGCTTGTAAAGAAGACTTCAAACGGCTGATCCCCGGCAGAATTATCGGAGTATCTCAGGATGCGCATGAAAACCGTGCCCTGCGTATGGCTCTACAAACGAGAGAGCAACATATTCGCCGAGAGAAAGCAACGTCTAATATTTGTACCGCTCAGGCCTTACTCGCAATTATGGCTGGCATGTACGCTACTTATCACGGCCCCGCAGGTATCCGAGCAATTGCGGAAAGAGTTCATACTAGTGCTAAAGTCGTGAACAATGGACTAACTGCCTTAGGATACAAACAAAACAATAGAGGTTTCTTCGATACCTTAAATGTAAGTGTAACGGATAAACAGTTAACGAATATCAAAAAGCTGGCTAACGCAGCAAAGATTAATTTTTATTATTCGCGGAACTCCGTCCAGGTAAGTATCGATGAGACTGTACTTGAGCAGGACATCCTTGAGATCATCAATATCTTTGCTAAGGCTACCCGAAGAAAAACGGTCAGCTCTTTCAAAGTACCAAAGTCCCTTAAAGTTCCATCTCGCTTACGTAGGACCAGCGAATACTTAACACACCCTGTGTTTAATAGTTACCATACGGAGACAAAGATGATGCGGTATATCAAACGACTAGAAAATAAAGACTTGTCCTTGACGCATTCAATGATTCCCCTTGGGTCTTGTACGATGAAGCTCAACGCCGCTACGCAGCTGATCCCTGTGAGCTGGGAAGAGTTTGCTAACATCCATCCATTTGCTCCTGTCTCTCAAGCCAAAGGATACCACAAAATCTTTAACGAACTGGAAGCATACCTTAGTGAGATTACAGGATTTGCAGCATGTTCCTTACAACCCAATAGTGGAGCACAAGGAGAGTACGCAGGCCTGATGACCATCCGTGCTTACCATGAAGCAAATGGTAATAAGCATCGGAATATAGTCCTGATCCCTTCATCCGCTCATGGGACCAACCCAGCTTCTGCTGTAATGGCAGGAATGAAAGTGGTCGTAGTTAAATGCGATGACCAGGGGAATATCGATGTCGCAGATCTTAAAGAAAAAGCACAATTACACAAAGAAAACCTATCTGCTTTGATGGTAACTTACCCATCTACTCATGGAGTTTTCGAAACGGAGATTAAAGATATTTGTACAACTATACACAAGTGCGGCGGTAAAGTTTATATGGATGGTGCAAACATGAATGCTCAGGTTGGACTAACCAGTCCGGGTGCGATTAAAGCGGATGTTTGCCACCTTAATCTACACAAGACTTTCAGTATTCCTCACGGAGGAGGAGGCCCGGGTATGGGACCAATTTGTGTAAACGAAAGCCTTGCACCATTCTTACCTAAACATAAATTCGTTAAGACTGGTGGAAAGAAAGGAATATCAGCAGTCTCTTCTGCTCCATTTGGTAGTGCAAGTATTCTATTGATTAGTTATGCTTATATCAAAATGTTAGGTAAGCAAGGGGTAACGGACTCTACCAAATACGCAATCCTGAATTCGAATTATATTAAGGCACGATTAGAGGAAGAATATCCGGTACTCTACGCTGGAGAGCAGGGTCGTAGTGCACACGAATTAATTATTGATTTGCGACAGTTCAAAGCATTACATGTAAGCGCAGAAGATGTAGCAAAACGTTTGATGGATTATGGATTTCATGCACCTACCCTTTCTTTCCCGGTTGCTGGTACGATTATGATCGAGCCAACGGAAAGTGAAAGCCTGGATGAACTCGATCGCTTCTGCGACGCAATGCTTGCTATCCGAAAAGAAATCGATGAGATCGCTACCGGCGAAGCAAACCCGGAATCCAATGTATTGATCAATGCACCTCATACTATGGACCTTGTAACATCAGACCATTGGCCTTATGCCTACACTCGCGAAAAAGCAGCTTACCCGTTACCTTACCTGAAAGAAGGGTTTAAATTCTGGGCATCTGTTGGCCGGGTAAATAACGCTTACGGAGATCGTAACTTAATCTGTACTTGTCCACCTTTGGAGAGCTATCAGGAAGAGGCTGAAGAAGTAAGTTAAATCTTCGAAACTTATAAACAAAGGCCTTCCGGAGTACTCCAGAAGGCCTTTGTCATTTATTCTATTGACTATACTACAAAGTAATATCTCGCTGAATCAAACCAAAAGTAATCTGTGCCTGATCATCGCAAGTCCCATTACCATAATCGATCACAATATCTTTATCAAAAGCATCAGTCGATACTTCAATCACCCCAGCAGTAATCCATCTACAAGCTACTTCACTTCTGATTGGTGAGGTCGTCGTTACTTCATAAGCTGTACCTTTCTTACTTTTCCCTGAAGCAGTACCATCAATTTCCCAAACATCATCTTGAAGACCTTCGATTCCATCTGTTTCGAATTTAGTATCCTGTCCTTCTACCCAAGTACGATTACGTGTTGAGATAAAAGTAACCTCATCTCCATTGGGGTACACCATTAAACCATTAGCAACTTCAATCGTAAAGGTCAATTGACCATTACCATTTAGACCATTATTCGTTACGGTCTTCGTTCCAGAGATAGTACGTCCATCCAAAACAAACTCTGTAAAATTCAGGGTAAACACTGCTCCTGACTCACGCATTTTATCTGTAAAAACTGCTGTAATAATCCCCGAGACCAAACGACCATCGCTCAAAGAACAACCTGTCCCAAAATCCATTGTCATAGTAACCGGAAACTCCTCCGGAGCAGCTCTGCTAATCGTAACCTCTGCACAACTTCGATCCTCTGCTTGTTCTGTTGATACAAATCCGTTGAGATCTCCTTGCTGTTTTGCCTCTTTTTCTACCATATCTAAAACTTCCTCAAAGGCAGTTTCAACAGCAGCAAAATCTGAAGCAGTTTCTGCTGCATCCGCAATATCATTACTTTGATCTAATACTTTTTCAGGAGAACATCCTACAAATAACAAGCCTGCAAGAAGCGCAGCGCTAAAAGAAAAAATTGATTTTCTCATTGTTTACTGGTTTTTATAGGGGGGAGAGATTAAAAGAATATAAACTTATAGTTGGTACACAAAAAATGCCAAACTTATTTTATACTAATTATC
>JAHDHW010000143.1 GCA_020631105.1 Saprospiraceae bacterium
AAGTTACACTTCGCAAAATCTAAAAAATAATGTCGATAACACCTCAAAATCTCCAGAATACTGTCACCAAAAATATAAGATAGACTAGTCTTATAAAGGATTGTTGCTTTTTGGAGTAATCCTGTCCTGTCACGAATGATTCAAATATAGATAAAAAATGATCTGTTATTGATGCGCTATAATTGCGAATGTGATTTGAAGAAAAGTTGCTTTAAAAAGTAGTTTATTTCACATATTTTATTGTCATATTTATTTTATGTAATTCTTTATTTGAAAGGTTTTCAGCGTGTTTTGAGATATTTTGCCTGTCACAAAAACTTGTGTGGAACTCTTGAAATTTGTTCAACAGACTTGCGTTGTGTTCAATGTCCGCCTATATTTGTATCGTATTACAAACATACTCCTCCACAAAAACTACTTTTCCCCTTCTTTTTTCTTCTTACAACAACACTAAGTACGACACTAACATTCCCTCTGCGTAAATTACAATTGGTTAAAAAAAACGTAGGACTTCCTCCTGATCCTCGGAAACGATCGCAATCCCATGAAAATTTCTACCAGGACTTTATTCTGTACGCTAGTGCTGCTATCAATCGCTCTTTTCTCTCAAGCCGCTAAAATTGCCGTTCTCGAAAGCCAGTCGGTTCATACCTTACATAATATGGATGAAAACTGGTTAGCAACTGCTACAAACCTTGGACATGATGCTTCGATCGTTGAACAGAGTTTTCTGGACGACTACGCTAATTTTGCTGATTACGATGTGATCATGACATCTTCAGGATTAATTGAGATTCCTGATAATCGTAAAGCAAACTTATACCAATTCATTCAAAACGGCGGGAATGTTTACATCCAGTCGGAATACTTAGTTGATCTTCCCGGTAATACTACTTTTAAATACTTTGCCGATAATCTTGGTAATGTATTTAACTGGGAAGGAGAAGCTACCGGCCAACTCGCGCCAATGGAAATCTCTGGAGAATTAGCTAACAGTATCACTGATGGTACCGTAATGGACTATTACTGGTATGGAACCTATGGTTCAGGAGATGCTAACTTCGAAGCTTTCTTAACTCATGATTCTAAGTCATGGGGATTTTTATACTGCCCACCTGTTATGGGCTACGGTAAAGTTGTTACTACCAGTGACCAAGACTGGGTACGTATTGACGCAAAGAATTCTTTGATGGTTTCTATCATTGAATACTTATCTCAAGACAATCAACTAGGAACGATGCCAACTGTTTCTATTGATGCCACTAACTCTGCTTGCGAAAACACTTACACATTCACTGCTACAATTGAAAACAATCTTTCGGGAAGTCAGCTACAATGGCAAATCAACGGAGTGCCTGTAAGCGGAGCGACTGAAGATGTTTACACTACGAGTACACTGCAGGATGGAGACGTTGTAGAATGTCAAATATCTTTTGCAGCTGCTTGTGCAACATATGCACACGTCTCTAACCCGATTTTAATTGCACCTGTAAATCCACTTTCAACACCTGAACTTGCAATAGCTACTGACAATCCAAATTTCTGCCAGGGACAAACAGTTACATTTACTACAAACATCACTCAAGCTCCTGATCTAAGTACAGCGACCTATCAATGGTTGGTTAATGGTCAGCTTATCGATGGTGCGGTAGCATCCAGCTTCGCATCAGCTCAATTGAATGACACCGATATGGTAAGTTGTCAATTGAATTACATCGATGATTGCGGCGATGCAGCTCAGGTTCTTTCTAATGCTATTCAAGTAAGCGTCATGGCTCCTATCAATCCGAGCCTTGCGATTATTGCTGATCTTACTACAATCTGCCAAGGCCAAGTGGTGCAATTTACGGCTACGGCAACAGATGCTGGAACTGATCCGATTTACCAATGGCAAATCGATGGTCAGGATGTTGGGACGAATAGCCCAATGTTTACAACAAGCCAGCTTGCGAACGGACAAAACATTAATTGTACGGTTACCACTCAGGAAACCTGCTCAATGACTAATGAAGCAAACTCTAACACGATCATGATCACAGTTAATGATGTGATCATCCCAAGTATCGAAATCGTAGCCAGTGCAACTACTATTTGCACAGGCCAGCCAGTTTCATTCACTGCAAATGCGGCTGATTTCGGTATCAATCCTACCTTTCAATGGTACATCGATGGTAATGCTATCGGAACAAATGCTACCAGTTTTACGACTTCTGGCCTGATGAATGGTCAATCAGTAACATGCGTATTGACTGCAAATGAAGATTGCTACTCTAGCAACGCGGTTAGTTCAGATCCTATCTCCATCATTGTTACTGAAGATGTGATGCCTACTGTATCGATCAACTCAAATGCCAACACGGTTTGTCCTGGCCAAAATGTTACAATCGTAGCAGAAGGGGAGAATCATGGCGCAAGTCCTGAATACGTTTGGACAGTGAATGGGGTGGTACTTGCCGAAAATCAAGCTACCCTTTCATTAGAAAACATTCAGGAATTGCAAACCATTTCTTGTGAGTTGATTAATAATGATGCCTGTACATCATCTAATGTAATAAGCTCTGAAGCAATTACGATTACGGTAGAAGAACTTCTTGTTGAAGTACTTGAATTAGCAAACGAAAACTGTAGTAATGCAGATGGGCTAATTGAGGTAATGGCAACAGGAGGAGCTGCACCTTATACTTTCGAATGGTCAAATGCGAGTACTGAAAACTTATTAACGGATTTGACTGCCGGAAGCTACGAAGTAACAGTGATTGATGCACTAGGATGTACTCAATCTACTAGTGTTCAAATTGAGGATCTTAGCGGACCTGAAATTGCAACGATTGACATTATTGATGCAGATTGTGATGGCCGAAATAGTCAAGTTAATATTAGCTTGTCTGCCACTACAAATAATGCGGAAGTTACTTGGAAAAATGACGCTGGTGAAGTAGTCTTCACCGGGACGAATGTACAAAATTTAGCACCAGGAACCTATGAAATCGATGTCACAAATGAGGCGGGTTGCACAACAACTGAAACGCTTAATATCGGTCAATTTACTGGTGTGTCACTGACTGTTAACGATCATGTGAAAATGGATCTAGGGACGAGTGCTCGTCTTGAAACTTATGTGAATACTAATGACGTAACATACGAGTGGTTTCCTGCCGATGGATTGAGTTGTACGGATTGTCCTAATCCTGAAGCTAACCCAACTGCAACTACTCTTTACACTGTTGTGGTGACTAATGCAGGCGGATGTTCTGCTACACACGAGGTGCTAGTACAAGTAGTACCTAAGGAAGATGTGTTCATTCCTAACGCATTTAGCCCAAATGGTGATGGTATTAATGATTTCTTTACCGTATATGGTGGATCTAACGTGGCGATGATCAAAAACTTAAGAATTTTTGACCGATGGGGAACAGAAGTGTATGGTAATGAAGATTTTATGCCGAATATGGAGCAAGAGGGATGGAATGGATCTTTTAAAGGTAAGATTCTGGATATGGGAGTTTACATTTATTTTGTGGAGGTAGAATATATAGATGGTTCTACGTCGGTGCAAAAAGGTGATTTAAGTATTACTAAGTAATTTTCTCTCTTTTTCTGTCCTTTTAGCTTTTATTTCTCTTTTGAGAATTTTCCTTCTGACCAATTGTTAATTTATTATACATGGTCTGCTCGTCCTGGGCAGGCCATTTTTTATTTGAGCCATATCCCGACCTTGTCGCTGACGATTTGTAGTTAGGATTGATGGCTGTTTTTTTCATGGTATTTAGTGATTTTAAGTTATTATTCTTTAATTATCAATTATACTATAAGTATTTCAATTACCGTGCCAAATTGGTGTCACAAAATTATGTACGCGGCAACAATTATCTTTATGCAAAAGCTGTGCCGAAACCTAACATTACAAGTGCATTTTTTATTACAAAAAAAGGTTTGAAATACTTGAAGATTGAATAGAGGTTTTTCGCTTCTTTTTATACTTATTTCAACAAGCAGTACAAATAAAAAAAGGTGAAACCTCTATTGAGATTTCACCTTTTAATATGATAAAATGACAAGAGCTGATTACCAACTCATATCATCTTCAGTATCAATCGTTTTTTCTTCAGAAGAAGCTTCTTCCGTTGAATCATTTTCAATTGAGGTCTCCTCTTCTGTAGAAGGTTCACTAACTTCCTCTGTGCCTGTATTTGCTGCTTCCATTTGAGCTTCTTCTGCCATTTTAGCTTCCCACTCTTCGTGCCGACGAGTATACTCATCGTAATCGTAATCAGGCATTAGATCAGTTTTGATATAATCGAGTGTTTCGGTAAGCCCCGATAAGAAACGATTAAAATCTTCTTTGTAAAGAAAAATCTTATGCCGATCATAGCCATCGCCATTAAACCTTTTCGTACTTTCAGTTAGCGTCAAGTAGTAATCCTCTCCCTTCGTCTTGCGTACATCAAAGAAATAAGTTCTTCGTTTTCCCGCTTTTACTTTCGTTGAATATACACTCTCAAATCTGCGTTTCTCGTTGTCCACGATGTTTCAAGTTTTGTGATAAAATATATTTGCTTAAACAAAAATAATTATTTGGTTCTAATTACAAAAAGAATCAATGAATAATTCTAATTCGTCCGATTACCCCATTTTGGCTCAAAAAGTACTGAAAATTAATATTTGAATGAGCTTGATGCATAAATATTTTAAAATCAGAGGATAAGTTAAGATTAAATATCAGGTAAAAGCTATAAAATTGGGATTAAAGCTGCTAGTGAGTTTTTGGAGGAGTATCTGATTGCTCTTCTTCTAATTTTTGCTGCTCAAACATTTCATAGTAGAAGCCTTTTTGTTGAAGCAGGGTCTCATGAGTGCCGAATTCAGAGATTCGTCCTTCATCCAGTACAATGATCTTATCAAAATTGAGAGAAGTATAAATGCGGTGAGTGATAATAATGGTGGTTTTATCGGATAGAGCATTGTTTAGGTATCCAAGTATTTGTTGTTCTGTACTGGTGTCTACTGCAGAAAGGCAATCATCCAGGATAACAATATCTGGTTTTTTGATGAGGGCGCGAGCGATAGAGACCCGCTGCTTCTGGCCGCCGGAAAGAGTTACACCGCGTTCGCCAACCATCGTATCGAAGCCATCCTGTAATCCTTTGATATCTTCGTATACTGCAGCATATTTGGTGAACTGCTCTACCTCGGCTCGATTAGCATCCCTATTTCCGAAGGCTACGTTTTGCGCAATAGTATCAGAGAATAAAAAAACATCTTGGGGCACATAACCAATTCTTTGACGTAAGTTGGCAAGATCAAGTGCTTTGATATCGGTCCCATCAATTCTGATTTGCCCGGAAGAAACATCATACATTCTTAAGATCAGATCTGCCAATGTTGATTTACCAGAACCCGTTTTGCCGATTACAGCCATTTTTTGACCTTTCTGTAGCTCGAATGATAGATTATTGATCGCCTTAATTCCGGTATCAGGGTAGACGAAGGTTACTTTATCGAACTGGATATTTCCTTTTAAGCTCTTGGGATCTATGATGGAATTTTGAATCTCGGGCTCGGTATTTAAGAATTCATTGATCCTTTTTTGAGATGCTGCAGCCTGCTGTATGATAGAAGCAATCCAACCAATAGCTGTTACCGGCCAGGTCAGCATATTGACGTAAATCACAAATTCGGCGATGTTACCTGGGGTTATATTTCCTTTTGTTACCTGGATTCCACCAACGTAAACGGTCAATAGGGTACTAGCGCCAATCAATAAAACCATCAAAGGAAAGAAGAATGCATTGACTCGTGCGAGCCCCATTGTTTTATCTTTGTATACATCACTTTGACCGGAGAAGAATCGAACCATCGGAATCTCCTGGACATAGGATTTAACGACTCTTATTCCAGAGTACACTTCCTGAGAGGTACTATTCAAAGATGCCAACTGGATTTGGATATCTTCACTTTTTTTATTGATCAGGCTGCTGACGTAATAAATGGATATGGACAAAAAGGGTAGAGGCAGTAAACTGTATAGTGTTAATTCAAGGCTTACGCTCAGCATGGAAGAGATGACCAGGATGAAAAGGGAAACCAGATTGATTCCATAAAGAACAGCAGGCCCCAGGTACATTCTTACTTTGGATACATCTTCTGTAATTCGGGACATTAAGTCACCTGTATTATTCCTTTTATAAAATGCGAGGCTCAATTTTTCATAATGAGCAAATATTTCTTTGCGCATGTCATATTCAATCAATCGTGACATCACGATGATGGTTTGGCGCATGAAATACATGAAAATTCCCATGATAAGTGCCAGGATTAGCACCAGAACACCGAAAAAAAGTAATGATTTTGCGACAACGCTATACATTACGGCCTGATTTTCGAATCCTTCCATTAGTTGATAGGTACTAATGTTCTCAATTACGAGGTCAAGAGCTTGCCGGATCATTTGAGGTTGAAGCACCCGAAAGTAATTAGAAAGAGATACGAAGAGGATTCCGAGGAGGAAACGCCAGCGATATCTGTAGAAAAACTTGTGGAGGTAAGCAAGGTGCTTCACGGAAACTGTTTCAATGTTATGTTATCCATAACCAAGTTCACTTGGTTTTTGTTGCAAAACGCTAAACTAAGGAATATACTTTGAAACTAAAGAATCGTAGAGACTTTGCTTTTTAGTCTTCAATAATTCAGCCTTTAAATACATACCAAAAGAATATTGTATTTACCTTTGTAGTACCAATTTAATTTAAACCAAACCAATATGAACCGAATTGTAACCCTCGATGAATTTATTATTCATCGACAAAAAGATTTTCCCTATGCCTCGGGAGAATTGACTGGCCTATTGCGCGACATTGGAGTTGCTGCCAAAATCGTGAATAGAGAAGTAAACAAAGCCGGCCTAGTTAATATCCTTGGCGTTGAGGGCTCCGAAAATTCTACGGGAGATGCCCAACAGAAGTTGGATGTCTATGCCAACGAAAAATTAATCGATTGCCTAAAGAATAGTGGCGAATGCTGCGGTATTGCTTCTGAAGAAAACGATGATTTTATTCCCATTCCAGCAGTTGAATCCAAAAATGCGAAGTATGTCGTAGTGTTTGACCCTTTAGATGGCTCCTCTAACATTGATGTAAATGTATCTGTAGGTACGATCTTCGGTATTTACCGGAGAGTTTCGGATACAAAGGAAGAATGTCGCCTGGAGGATTTCTTACAAAAAGGAACCGAACTCGTTGCCGCAGGTTATGTAATCTATGGTACTTCTACGATTCTGGTATATTCCACCGGAAGAGGTGTGAATGGTTTTACGCTGGACCCTTCCATCGGAGAGTTTTGCTTATCACATCGCGATATTAAAATGCCGGACCGAGGAAATTACTACTCTGTCAATCAGGGCTACTATCTTAAGTTTGATGTAGAGATGCGTCGTTACATTGATTATTGCTCTGACCTTAATTTACGTCTGAGATATATAGGATCAATGGTTTCTGATATTCATCGTAGCCTTTTGCAAGGTGGCATCTTTTTGTATCCAAATACCCGAAAATATCCACAAGGTAAACTTCGCCTACTTTACGAATGTAATCCACTTTCTTTTATAGTAGAGCAAGCGGGAGGTAAAGCAATTAATTGCCAATTAAATCGTATTCTTGATTTAGAAGTCAAGGACCTGCATCAGCGAGAAACCATAGTAATAGGTTCTCCGCTCATGGTCGACGAAATGAAAGAGTTCGTTGAACGGTATAGCGTGCCGACAATGCATTCGGCGAATGCGGCAAATTAGTTCTAAGCTGAAAAGTTGAATATTAGTTGATTTAGGTTAAACTAATATTCAACTTTTGGTTTTTTATTTATAAGGATTATTCGCTACATTAGGAGTGTATTTAAGGCCACAAGGCCAACATGAGAAAACAACTCCGCAAAGCGATGATCAACTGGCGTGAAATCCCTTTCTTCCGTTTGCTAATTCCTTTAGTTTTAGGGATATTGACATCGCTAAAGTTTAACTGCTCTGCTCCCTGGATAAATTATTTTCTTTTCATTTTACTGGGCGTAATAATTTTAACGCAATTTATTCGGATCAATTTTAAATGGAATTGGCTTCATGGCTTTTTGATTAATGCTTTTTTATTTTGCTTCGCTTTACAATTAAGTCATTATCATACGGACTGGCATCGAGTGGATCATTTTCGTAATTATCTAAATCAGGAAAACTTAATAATTGGAGTAGTTGACAGTAAACCATCATTCAAGTCCAGAACCATCCAGATTGATTTGGCGCTTCAGCAGATTGGATCAGGCGAAAAGGAACTTAATAATTGTACCGGAAGTATTTTCCTTAGCCTCAGGAATGATACGATTAATCAATCGATCCGATATGGAGATTTAATCCTGCTCCGAGCCCGCCCTCGACAAGTAAAAGCTAATCCGAATCCGGAGACTTTTGATTTTTCGAAGTATTTAGCTAATCGCAATATTCATTATCAGGCTTTTGCGAATGGAGAGGATTGGACCAGGCTTGCTGAGGGCTATGGCAATCCGGTTTTGACAATAGCTTTTAAGATTCAGGATCACTTAAGCGCAATCTTAGAAAAATATATCCCACAAGAAAATGAGCTGGCTGTGGCGACTGCCTTGATCCTCGGTAATAAAGAAAAACTTAGCTCAGAATTAAGAAGTGCATATGCTGAAACCGGAGCAATGCATGTTTTAGCAGTTTCGGGATTACACGTTGGATTAATCTGGGGCATACTCTCTTTTTTATTTAGTTTTATTCGCTGGCGCCATTCGGCATGGTCGCTGATCAGAACGCTGCTGACGCTTGCTGGTCTTTGGTCCTTTGCTTTGGTAACGGGCGCTTCGCCCTCTGTGCTAAGAGCAGCAACAATGTTTAGTTTTTTGATCATAGGATCTGCACTGCAAAGGAACCCCAATGTATATAACACACTGGCGGCTTCCGCTTTTTGTTTACTCTTGTTTAACCCCATGCTTATAGTGGAGGTTGGGTTTCAATTATCCTATTTGGCAGTAATTGGGATCGTATATTTTTATCGAAAAATTTATGGGAGCTGGTATATTGAAAATTACCTGGGGGATCAAATCTGGAAACTTTCTGCTGTTGCCATCGCGGCCCAGCTGAGTACCCTGCCTTTGACGATGTTTTATTTCCATCAGTTTCCGATCTATTTTTTATTATCTGGTTTAATCGTAGTGCCTTTTGCTTTTTTAATACTGAGTTTAGGGATTGTATTATTTATTGCAGAATTAATAATTCCGTTTTTAAGTTATTGGATAGCGAAGTTGTTGTTTGGAATCCTTTGGTTGATGAATGCAATGATCAATTTAATTCAGCAATTACCTGATGGTTTTTTTAAAGCGATCTGGATAGAAGAGTGGGGGATGATCTTGTTATTTGTGGTCTTGTTTAATATTGTGCTTTCTATTAATACCCGACAATTTAAATGGTTAATGTTTGCAGGGGGATTCCTTTTAGTTTTTTTAATACTTGAATCTGGTACTGCGATAAAAAATAGGAATCAAAAGCTGATCACTTTTTATCATATACCCAAGTATACTTATATAGAATTTGTGGATGCTAATCATGCTTTTGCAATTGATGATCAGGCTATCGATAAGAAATTGATTAATTATAATACCACGAATTTTCATTTGAAACACGATATAAAAAGCATAGATAACTTTCATCTGGTCGATGACCCCATCCTTAGAGCGAATTGGATGTTCGAAACTCCTTTTGTTCAGTTCTTTGATTATCGTTTAGCTATATTGAAAACCTTACCTGCTAAAGCTCCGAAACAGAAGATAAAACTTGATGCTATATTATTTAGAAGAGATGCTGCTGTCTCAATTGTAGAAGCCAAAGCATTTTTTGATTTCGATCAGGTAATTATTGATGGCGCATTAAACTATCGGCAGCGTCAAAAATTATGGAATGAATGCCAGCGGTTAAATATATCTTACCACGATACCAGTGAAGGAGCATTAATGCTAAAACTAAAATAGAATGCGGAATATCTTTAGGACATACTTTCATTATAGTAACTCAGAACGTAATGGATTCTTAGTGCTAGCTTTGCTTTGTATTTTTGCGATACTTGCACCTTTAATTTATAACAGTCTGCAAAAAAATAATCAAACAGATTTTTCCGAATTTCAACAAGAAATACAAGAATTTAAATCAATAGAGGCAGGACAAAAATCAAGCACCAAAATATTGAATGAGCAAAATGAAATGGAGCTCTTTACATTTAATCCAAACCTTATTGATGCAGAAGGCTTTGCCAAACTTGGTCTTTCCCAAAAAGTAATTCAAACGCTACTTAATTATCGTAGTGCCGGTGGAAGGTTTACGAAAAAAGAAGATCTAAAAAAGGTATATGGATTAAAAGATACTGATTATGATCGCTTGAAAAACTGGATGGTGTTTTCAGCGCCTGTAGAGCTGTCGAATGATCGACAGCCATCAGAGAATGATAAAAATAATTCCTGGGAAAAATCGCCAGCGCCAACGTATACCTTGACTACATTTGATCCTAATGTAGCGGATAAGGAAAAGTTAATTGCCATAGGTTTTCCAGAACGTGCCGCGAATAATTTATTGAAATTCCGAGAAAAGGGTGGAAGGATCCGAGAGAAAGAAGACCTCTCCCGTATCTATGGGATAAGTGAAGAATATTACGAAGAACTATTTCCTTTTATTGAAATTAATCTTGCGGAAAAAGAGCCAAACAAAAAGGAACCTATTGAAATCAAGTCTACAGTGCCTACAACAGCAACCCGCTTTGATCTCAATGCTGCGAACGTAGAAGATTTACAAAAACTCCGAGGTATCGGACCTGCACTTTCTAAGCGAATAATTAAATTTCGGGATCGCCTGGGAGGATTCCATTCTATTGATCAGGTAGGAGAAACTTATGGTTTGCAAGATTCCGTTTTACAATCAATTAAGCCCTTTTTGAAATTGGAAAAGTCATTGCGAAAAATAAATTTAAATACTGCTGAAAAACAAGAGTTAGCTGACCACCCATACTTAAATAAAAAGCAGGCACAATTAATTATCAATTACAGATTACAACACGGTGCTTTCGAAAATATAGATTCATTTTTAAAGATCCGGGGCTTACCCACCGAGGTCAAAGAGAAGATTTTACCTTATTTAAGTCTGGATTGATACAGATTAGTCTTTTAACATAAAATTAATTTCAATTAATTTTATTTTTCTATCCTTCCTTTTTTTTGTTTTTCCTTTATATGAGGAATAATGATAAAATCTAATACTCTGGTTGTAAAGGACTTATTATACTTGATTCTTCACTAAGTGCGAAACCTTCACTTGGATAATAATTGCTATATATAATTGTTTTTTATTTTGTTTTTTAAGCCATTGATTTTAAGGTAATTATGGCTTATTTTTGTCTCTGTACACTATCCTCCCACCAGTACGAATCAATTACAATTTAATCAAGGGCCAACGCTACATGCGAAAAGAAAAATCGTCAAGATTTTTCCCCCCATGTTTATCAAAACTTACAAGTCTCAGTCGTGTACTGTTACTCAGCCTATCTTTTTGTCTTTTTCAAATCATACTTATTGCGCAGCCAACTATCGAATGGGATGAAGCCCTGGGAGGAAGTGGTTATGAGGATCTAAAAGCAATTCATCAAACTGCAGATGGAGGGTATATTTTATCTGTTTCAGTAAGCTCTGGAGCTAGTAGTGATATTTCTGAACCATCCTTTGGATTTAATGATTATTGGCTGGTTAAGATTGATGCCAACGGTAATATTGAGTGGGAAAATAGAATAGGAGGAAATAATATCGATAACATACAGGAGGTTCAACCTACCTCTGATGGTGGATATATACTTGGAGGATATTCTCGTACAGGGATTAATGGAGATAAGACAGAAGACAATAATGGCTTTCCATGGACTACAGATTTTTGGGTAGTAAAGACTGATGCAACGGGTAACATTCTTTGGGATCGCTCTTTGGGAGGTGATAATAATGAAGAGCTTTATCATATCCAGGAAACTTCTGATGGTGGCTTTGTGATGGGAGGTTTTTCTCAATCTGGAGCAACCGGAACAAAAACGGTTACTTCAAATGGTGGCTGGGATTTTTACGTAGTAAAATTAGATGCTACGGGTAATCAACTTTGGGATAAAGCTTTCGGTGGGGCACAGTGGGATATGATGTTGGATTTAGACGAAGCCAATGACGGAAGTATTTATTTAGGAGGCTGGTCAGCTTCTGGAATCTCAGGAAATAAAACAGCAGGCTCTTACGGATCAATTGATTACTGGGTAGTGAAAATTGATGCGAATGGAAATAAAATTTGGGATCGCGCTTTTGGAGGTAGTGGTAATGACCAGATTCAAACCCTTGACGTTATTTCGGACGGTACAATCGTAGTTGGCGGGTTCTCTGACTCTGGAATCTCTGGGAATAAGACGACGACTAACTATGGTAATTTCGATGGATGGATAATTAAAATGTCTTCTACCGGAAATAAATTATGGGAACATAATTACGGAGGATCAGACAAAGATGTAATTACACATATCTCAGAAGGATATGGAGGTATGTTACTCTTCGGAGGCTTATCAAAGTCCAATGTCTCGGGGAATAAAACGGTAGGAACGAACGGTAAAAATGACTTCTGGGTAATCAAGGGTAACAGCCTTGGTGATATGGTTTGGGAAGCTAATTATGGAGGATCAGGAGATGATGATTTATATAATATTTACCAAACTAATGATGGTGGATATATTTTGGGAGGTATCAGCAACTCCTCTAACTCTGGTGATTTTACTGAGAATGGTTTAGGAAGTAATGATGCCTGGATAGTGAAATTGGAATGCGATATTCGCATCGATCCTTTTCAGGATGAAAACATCTGTGACGGAGAGTCTGTAACGCTTGATGCTTCGGATGAATGCTGTATCAATTGTACTTACTTGTGGAATGACGGCAATACGAATGCTATTCGTACAGAGACTCCTTCTGTTACTACAACTTATGCGGTAACGGTTACGAATACTTTTGGTTGCACCGTTTCAGATTCCTCAATAGTCAATGTAGCATCATATCCTTCCATAGATTTTGGAAGTGATCCTTATAACCTCTGCCCTGGAGATACACTTTTGCTTGATGCTTTAAATCCAGGAGCTTCCTATTTATGGTCGACAGGGGATACTAGTCAAACTTTAGTGGTGACTACCAGCGGAATGTATACCGTTACCGTCACAAATGGGAATATGTGCTCTGTTAGTGCATCCGCTAGTGTTAATTTGAACGGTGCTCCAAATGTTGAACTAGGACCGAATATAAATCTATGTGAAGGAGAGTCAACTACACTTTCGGCAGCTAATTTTGGGAGCACCTTTAATTGGTCAACTGGAGAGAATAGTCAGATCATTACTGTTGATACCACTGGACAATATTTTGTTACGGTCACTAATGCTGGGGGCTGTTCAGTCGTCGACTCTATTATGGTCACTTTCTATGAATTACCGAATGGTAGTATTACTCAAGATACTAGCATTTGCAATGGCGGGATGGTACCACTTACCTTCCAGCTTTCAGGTACCGGGCCGTTTGATGTCCTTTTTTCTGCAAATGGATCCAATCAAATATTAAATGACATCCTTGATGGCCACACTGTAATGGTTAATCCAAATGTTACGACTACTTATTCGCTGAACTCCGTCACGGACAATAACATCCCTTCCTGTTCTGCTACGCCAAATACTTCAATTGTCGTTTCTGTATACAATCCTGTGATTACTAATGTTAATGAACAAATTTGCACTGGAGATAGTATTTTCCTCGCAGATAAATATCAAACCAATTCAGGAACCTATTCCGATACACTTAGTACTTATTTAGGTTGCGACTCTATAATTATTACAGACTTATTTGTTGCTCCAATCTACGATATTATCATACCAGCTACTACTTGTAATCCACAGGATACTGGAGCTGTGGAGTCTTTATATGCTAATCAATATGGTTGTGATTCTCTTGTTACTATTGTTACAAGCCTCTTACCA
>JAHDHW010000144.1 GCA_020631105.1 Saprospiraceae bacterium
TGCACTGGAAAAGCAGACATCTCTTGTCCCTAATTCATGGGAAAAAGTAAAATCTACAGTCTGAACCTCCGCAAAAAATAGCTGCAGGTCGTCTTCATTATTGTCACTACTTTGAAAGTCAAGCTGGCCTCCCGTATCCGAGACTATCGTGCCATTAGCCGAATTTAATACATAAGAAAACAAATTTGCAGAACTCACACTGATCCCTTCGACAGCATCAAAATCATCCAGATAAATGGACCAATTAATCGTAATAGGATTGGAAGTACCACTTTCAAAAAAACTAAAAGTAGCCATTTCCCCATTATTCGAATCTAGTATTGAAAAACCATTATCCCCTCCAACACAACCATCCGCAACACCACAACTCATGGTAGTTCCTGTTAGGTTAGTAACCGTCATATCGATTGCCGTCCCGTTATATGTCCCTATATTACTAAACAAATACCCTCCAGCAACACTACTACAACTGGTATAATCATAGGCAGGAAACTCCGTTCCCCCTATGGAAGGGCATACCGTAGATATTCCGGATTCGTCTAAATCAGGTATACCATCATTATCATCATCCAAATCACAGCCATCGCCTATCCCGTCGCCATCATTATCGGTATCGCCTGAGTTAGCCGCCAGGTAACAGTCATCATCTTCACAATCCGTTAAGCCATCTCCATCATCATCTATTCCATTATTACATATTTCGCAACCCGTGGATACCAATAGAACAGGAACTATACCTAATGCTAATGGAGGTGTCGTTCCGGTCCAGTTTACAGTAGGATTAACCGTAGCCACACTTCCCTGAAGGCTTTGCCACATTGTTTTATATCCATCATTCTCAGTAAAAAACGATATAGATCCAGAAGGGTTAAAAGTACCATTAGAATTATTTACACTAATTTCTGCTAATTCTGTCCATCCAGAGGCAGTGCTCAGATTGCCATCAGTAGTAGTAGTTGGAGAAATTGCCAGCATCATATTATTGACGATACTAGAGCTAGCAGGTTGGTTTACTCCACCATCCATACTCATAGAAGCTGAAAAGCTTGTTCCGGCAGAGCCAGATTGACCTCCACTTCCTGATCCTTTATCTACATAAGCTACATTTTCAAAGGTACCTGCCATCATGATTGTCTCATCTCCAGCACATAAGCTTCTATAAGTTCCAGAAATAGTAATATTCCCAGACTCTCCTACTGGAAATTCATTAGCATACAAGTAGTATACATATACTTCTGAAGAAAACTGAGCTAAATTCGTATCTCCTGAGCCGCTACCTCCGTATTGCCAATACATTCCTCTATAAGTCATATTGACTCCGTCAAAGGATACGGTAGGTTGGTTTGAGCTAGTCAAAGGGCGATCACTCGCCCAGTTATCTCCTTCACCATCTCCAGTGCAGGTATGATCACGTTCCATTGTCAGAGAGACAATTAATGCTCTGGAGTTTCCTCCTGCCGGAACTGTATAATTTAAAACTGGAGCACTTCCAATTCCTGAAGCTGTTGCACTTTGAACAGCCCCCAACATTGTTACAGTTTCCCCTGTACAACTATTTATACAACTAGCATCGGCAGAACAGTCAGGATCATTACAATCTATCAATCCATCTCCATCATCATCAAGGCCATTATTGCAAATTTCTACCCCTGCATTTACGGTAACCTTAACTTCTCCTCTATTCGTTTCAATATATTTAAATGCTCTCTCTGTTGTATTGAGCGCTCTTCCATATACTTGAACATTATCAAGGCTACCACCATAGAATCGGTCAGCGATAAGAGATTGTTTCGAACCAAGATAAAGGCTGTCTGACGGGTTAAAACTACCACCACCATATAGAACAGAAGTTGCCGTTTGAATATTATCAATATAAACTGTTGAGCCTGATGCATCTACTACCAGCGTATAGTTGTGCCATAAGCCATCCGCTATATAACTACTTGCATCGAACTGCAGCGCGAAATTATCTAAGGCATCATCCACATCTCGGACTACTGTCCGAAATTGATTAGGGTCGGTTCCATGAGCGGCTTCATTTAAAAATATATTGACACTATTAAAACCATTAACATCTCCGTGGCTATAGATATATTGGAATAAAGTACCCGTATTATCATCTATTTTGAAATCAAAGGAAATCGTATACTCATTACTATATGTGAAGTCAGGAATGGCTACATAATCAGTAAGTGATTCATTAAAACTCAAAGCATCACCAAATTTTCCAGTGACAGTGCTTGCTCCATGAACTACTCCTGTTGCGCCTCCACCTATTCCATTATTCCCATTACCATTCAGTCCCCAATGTTGTTCTAGATCTGCCCCAGCATCAATAATTAAATATTCAAAACTATCTGCACCAATATAACTTGGACCAGGTGTATAATCAAAAGTTCCATTCCCATTATTTATTACTGTCCCGTTTGGAGCTTGTGTAAAATCGATTACAGTTAATACTTCCGCTTCAAAGTCTGTATCATTAGCGGTCACATCCCCGGTGGTAATCATTACATTAGCCGTAGTAGTTTCTGGGTCATTTACAGCTTGTGCATAGGAGTTTCCGGCAGCAGGTACCTCATTAATCTTAGTCGCTACGTGCGCCCAAACGTCTGAAGTTCCGGTCCAGGACATGGTCACTGAAGCTGCTCCGGGTTGTGTACTTCCATTCCCGCCGACAAGTCCCCACCTCAAGGTTTGACTTCCTCCGGGTGTAGCGTTGCTATTTCTTAAAGAGAATACATCAAATACTAATTGAGAAGTTGTAGCAGGAACGACCATACTATTTCCAGTAGAATTACCTGTATTTGTATAAATACTTGTAAAGGCATTGGATTGATCAACTCCACTATAGGATACTACCCCTACAAAATGCTCCGCAGCAGCATCAGCTATAGTCGTAACCACATCGTAGGTTCCAGCGGGGGGATTTAAAAGATACCAAATCTCTGCCATCGCCTGATTCCCATTGGATATTCCACCTAAACGAGTAAGGCTAACTCCATTATAAGTTACCGAGCTTGGCGTTGCATTCGTTCCTTTACGAGATACGCCCACAATAAGCAAACCATTCGTTAAGCTTCCAGTGGTATGAGAAAGAGTATAGGTAGTTCCAGTACCTGTACCACTTGAACTATTATCGAAAATAATATTAGCAGAGGCTATATTGGCTGGCTCAGCAGCAGCATCTAGTTCACCAAAACTATAATAAGAGGCAAATAGAAACGATCGAAACCCTTCTGCGAAATCCCCAAAGGAGCCGATTCCCAAAAAAGTCGTAAAGCCAAGACCAATTACAAAAGAATACCAGTTCGACTTATAGAACAAAGTCGATTTACCGGATGGCAACCTATCAATCGTAGGTTTGCGAAAAGGGTTAAATCTATTCATTTACATTTAGGACCAGGTTTGTACAAATCAGCTTTTAGCTTTATTGCACTACAAATGGGTTACCTAATAATATTTTCTAAAAATGGTCACCCCTACTCACTAATGAGTTTTTATTATTACTGCTTATGAGCTGTAGTTGATAGTTTGTTCCGGGGGGAACCTAAACAAGTCAAACAAATCTGACTTATTTCAATATGATTTTTACAATAATTGTACCATCGAATTTGGGAGGAATTCCAAACAAAGTATTCTCGTGAAACCTGGATTTAGGATATGGTTAAAGCCTGGGCAGATAAGCCCGCAGGGCGTTGATTCAGAGACAGTTATGACTCTAGCATAATTATTTTCAAAAATATAGCCAAATATCAGAGTGTGTTAAAAAAGTGGCTCAAACGGCCTCTTTACGACGAGAATTGTTCTTTTAACTCAGCGGTTGGTCAATTTCAAGAATGGGATAAAATGATAGTTCGCGGATGGTTATATTTCTTGGTAAGTTTCAAAAAATTCATTCCGGGCAATTCGATAAATTTGAGAGAAATCAGGCAAGCTAACTAAGAAATCTCCTTTCTTAGCAACCATACTTTCTTCCCAGGGGGCAGTAAAATAGAACTGTTCGGGAAGCTTTTGCTCTACTAAAAAATCATTGGTGAGCTCGATGGCGATGACCTTACCGATAGCTTTGTATATATCATATTCGCTGGTGGTCCCTTCGCTGAACACGTACCGTGCTTTGAACTTTTCGCCGCTGATGATATATTGCTCTTTAGCCATTGTTTGATTTTGAATAACAAAATCTCCCTCCTCTGCGACATTAAAAGTTTCGGAGCCATCCGAGGTAATCGTCTTCACTCGTTCGCCGGCTACAGCTGGTCTGGCATGCACATTTTTTACCTTCTGGTATAACTGGCCATCAGATTTAAGGATAGGAAGTAAGAAATCAAGGATTTCAATTTGGGAGAAAAGTGGCTTTGTCATGCTCATTAGTACGTTTAATTCGGATAAAGGTAGATTTTAAAAGTCATTTTTGCTACTTTTTGTAATTACTCTTGTTTAAAATAAAAGAGGCATCAACAATAGTTAATAAATAGCCACTACTGTTGATGCCCCTGCATTCATAAAATACTTATGTAACTATATTACTCCATGATCATGATTTTATGGGATGACCGTTCTCCAGTATTTAAGAAATATGTCCCTGCGCTTAAAGAACTAATATCCATCTCAAGAACTTGAACATACCTATTCTCTAATATTATTTTTTGAACTAACTGTCCAAACTGGTTATATATTTCAACTTGGTGCGGAATAACTCCTTTCGTAAAATTAAGCGTTATTGATCCCCGTACCAATGAAACTGGATTAGGGTAGACACTTACGTTAGAACAATTAATTTCCAGTGTTTTTAAATCAGAATAAACGAATGAACCATCAACATCAACCATCTTCAAGCGATAAACAGCAAAGGGCTGCGACATTTGATCTTTCCAAGTATATTGCTGTTCTGTTTCTCCTCCAATCGAAGCTACTTTAAAAAGGCTTTCGAAAGTAATACCATCCAAAGATCTTTCAATATCAAAATAATCGAAATCAACTTCGTTAGTGCTCGTCCATTCAAGTACTGCCGCGCATTGATCTTCACTCGCACTAAACTGAATTAGCTCTACAGGTAAAGAAACTATGGTAGAATTATCTCGCCAATCATTATCATTACCAGCATTATTATCTGGTGTTGGTGCTGCTGTACCGTTTTCATCGGTGTCAAATAAAGCTACTAATCCATCATTATCACTATCCACCCAATAAATACTTCCTGCGTCCAAGAATGGTGGTAACAAAGATTCATCATATCCAAATCCATTTCGGTTATCTGCCCAGTCAGGTACACCATCCGCATCACTATCTGTCACTGGGTATTCTCCAGGATTTCCATTGGATGATTCATAGTTTGCGGCAATAGTCAGAAGGTCATCCATGGCAGAACCATCACCATTAGAATCAAAACCTTCATTCCAATCATAAGTACCATCCTCATCGGCATCCGTATCCAGGTAGTCAGGTGTATTATCGACGAGATCATCGTCATCTAGATTAGGGTCAACCCCCTGATTTGTTCCTCCTACATTATCTGTATTATCAGCTGTTAAATTTTCATATATATCTAATAGACCATCACCGTCCGTATCACTACCTGTTGGTCCTGAGCTCGTAGGACAGCTTGTACAAACGCCCTCTACATAATCTGAGATTCCATCATTATCCGCGTCAACATCTACATAATCTGCATGTGTATCTGTATCAGAATTGGTAAGATTAGATGTGCTTGAATCATGCCAGCCATCATTATTGCTATCTGTAAAGTTATGTACTCTTCCGTTTAGACTACCTGTTCCTCCATTGTCTGCATCAGTGTCTCCTCCTGCGTTTTCGACTACATCTGTTATTCCGTCATCATCAGCGTCGATATCCAAGTGATTAGAGATATTATCGTTATCTGCATGTATTTTATTACTTCCTCCTGGCTCCATTGATTCTGAATTATTAATCAATCCATCACCATTAGTATCAGTGCTCGTCTCTACTAGAGCAGTGCCGTTGGTACCACTACCACTTGGGCCATCTGAAGCATTTTCATCATAAATATCTGCCAGACCATCACCGTCTGCATCCCAGGGAAGCGATGCGGTATTTACCATTCCGTCATTATCACTATCACTTGCGCCTACTTCTACGATATCAGGAATGCCATCATTATCTGCATCAAGATCAAGATAATCCGGATAGCTATCCGAATCGGTATTTAGACTATTTCCAGTACCGCTGTTAAAAAGATTTCCACTACCATCCGTTTCTACCAGAGGACTATTTCCTTCTCCGCTATCAATACCAAAAGTACCATCATCATCCGGATCATAAATATCTGCCAGACCATCATTATCTGCATCTGTTGAGTTATCCACTCTTCCATCACCATTGGTATCAATTCCATTTACTTCTACGATATCAGGGATACCGTCGTTATCAGAATCAAGGTCCACCAAATTATTTAATCCATCACCATCTGTATCAGGATTATTAGGCATGGTACCATTTGTCACCTCTCCAGCTCCGCTACCACTATCTGCATTATCATAAGGATCCATAAATCCGTCACCGTCTACATCCGTCGTACTATCCACCACACCATCACCATTCGTATCGATACTTCCGCTTTCTATAACATCAGGTATCCCATCATTGTCACTGTCTTTATCCAAACTATTAATAATGCCATCACCATCCGCATCCATGGAGTTACAAACCCCGGCGGAGTTCAGCGTACAAAAATCTGAATCCTTGTAATTTAATATACCATCGTTATCACTATCATCCATTGGGTCCGCTGATAAACAAGTGAAAGCACTTGGATTTATACTCGTTACTGTAAAGTAATCATAGGAATCATATCCAGTAGTAAAAGCTGTAGTGCTTAGAGGAAAATCTACTCCATCGATAGAATAAGTATTTCCCAACATACCATCTCCATAACTATCTTCAACGTGAAGGGTATAACTTCCATTTTCGGTAAGTGTGATTGACCTTGACAAGGTTTGGTTTGCCCAAGCATTAGGGTAAGGACCACCTGTGGTTACTACTCCTGAGGGGCCTGATAAACTCCAGGTAGTTTCCGTTGGATAATTATCTAGATTTATAGTAAAATCAACTGGAGTTGACAATACAGGTAAAACCGGGTTGGTCCCGCATAACTCCTGGGCATCTGAGATACCATCATTATCATCATCTAAGTCATCGATATTAGGAATTTCATCATTATCCGGACTATAAGGATTTGAAATAGAAGCGGTCACACTACATCCTGTATTGACTTCATCTCTGACATTTATACTTATAGTACTTCCAACCGAACTTGCCAAATTTCCGGTAAGCGTAAAATTGGTGGTTTGATTATAATATCCTGTTGAAGGACTTACTGTTAGTCCATTAGGTGCCACTACTTCGTATGAAAGATTTGGAATTCCTACAACATTATTTGTAGGATTCAATGAAAAAGTAACTTCCGTTTCATTGGTTACGACAACGTTAGTCATACCATGATCTGTTAATTCTATCATCTCTAAATCCGTATTGTCAATTAACATTCCACAGGTCCCGAATCGATCATGAGAAAACCAGAGTGTCATTCCACTCGTACTCGATGAAGCAGGAACCAAACCATAAGCTCTATTCCATGAACTTGCAATATCATTCCAGGCAACCGCAGTCTCTGCACTATTCAAAGCATTCCCTCCACTATCATAAATTGGCATCTCAATTAAACTAGGCGACATATACTCAAACTTTGGCGTTGTAGATCCTGTCCCTCCTGATGGTGCAGCCTGATTAAATGCTACATAATCAAATGATACGATATATCGGATACCTGTTGTATAATAATCTGATTGACAAGAATAGGAAGAAGTATAGGATAGTGAATTCCCTAAACATTTATTGTAGGTTGGCGTACCTGAAGGATTAGGAACATAAGCAAATTGATTCCCTTCACTTGCTCTACTGGCATCATTGATAATGGTAGGATCTAATCCGTAAGTACCATCTGCATAACTCCAATTTGTAGGATCATAGGTAAGTGCATTATTCGTAGAAGTAACACTGCTGTTTGGAAACCGCTCACTAGCACTAAAACTTTCTTCGTAGCTATTATCTAATATTGGATTAATTGTGCAACATTGAGCACTTAAGTGATTGAAGGTTGTACTTAATAGGAGCAAGAAACAAGTAAGCATTGAACATAGCTGCCCATATGATAAACTTACTGAATTTTTCATGATTCATTTTTTGTGTTTAATCAAATAATTCGAAGGAGGGAATTAGTTTTTTGTGGGTTATAACTGGGGGGTGGAAGATTTTTAAGAGCGGAATTTCTATGTTGAAATAAGGTCAAGTTTTATGCCAACGAGTGTTTACATCGGTAGGTCAATCAACATAAAACTATAAGCGTGACAACCTTAAACTAATATATCATTTTTTAATTTACTCTATAATTGTATCATTATGTAATCTTATTATTATTTTAGTCCATGGATTTTTATGTGATTCGTTGACCTGGTTTCCGGCGCACATTAGAATACATTTTTTATAATTTAATCTATTACTGATCAATTTCCACCCTGAATATGGACCAAAAAACCTACTTATCTGATAGAATAGATGACCAGATCAACTGGTATAATAAAAAGAGTAAAACTTTTCAGAGCCGTTTTAAGCTCCTAAAAGTTATTGTCATAATAGGTTCCGTAACTATTCCATTTCTTGTTGGAATGATCGAAGATGGCACCTTCAATCTTAAGATTATAGTTGGAATAATTGGAGTCCTAATCGCAGCTATTGAAGGTATTTTATCTTTATATAAATACCAGGAGCTTTGGCTTCAGTATCGTTTAGCCTCTGAAATGTTACAACGTGAAAAACTTATCTTCCTTACTAACTCGGGTATCTATCACGAAAACCCAAACGCATTTAAAGATTTCGTCAAACGGGCAGAAACTATAATGAGTAGTGAAAACCAAACCTGGTTAGAAGGTCAGCAAAAAGAAGAAGCTTAACATTATTACACGATATTCACCCCTAAAATCAAAACAATGTCTTTATCCGAAAAATTTAACCCCAATAATGGCCCCAAAAGAATCCTTGCTCTGGATGGAGGAGGTATCCGCGGAGCTATTACCATTGGTTACCTTGAAAAAATTCAACATTTACTCCGAAAACGATATGGAAAAAAAGATTTAGTCCTTAGTGACTATTATGACTTGATTGGCGGTACGAGTACTGGCTCCATTATCGCAGGAGCATTAGCCATTGGAATGGATGCCACGGAGATCAAACATAAATATCTTCAATTAGGGGAAAGTATTTTTGCAGAAAAACGAGGACTCATAGGTCGCTTGAGTGCAAAGTTTAAAATAGATGCACTGGAAAAAGAACTTAAAGCAATCTTCGGAGATATGACTCTTGGCGACGCTCGACTCAAAACAGGTATTTGTATTGTTACTAAAAGAGCCGACACCGGAAGTACATGGCCATTGATCAATCATCCCGGAGGCAAATACTACAAGTATAATGAAAATATTCCTTTGCGAAATGCCATTCGTGCAAGTACAGCAGCACCGACTTACTTCAAACCGGAATATTTAAAAGTTGACCCTGATGGTCAGGAAGGTGCTTTCGTTGACGGAGGAGTCAGTATGCATAATAATCCAGCGGTCCAATTATTCCTTGTTGCTACCTTAAAAGGTTTTCCTTTTCACTGGTCTACCGGCGCTGATAAACTAATGATTACGTCTATTGGAACTGGCTATTGGGATTTCCATCGGCATCATAATGAATTCAAGAGCCATAAACTATGGGATTGGGCAGGAGATATTATTTCTATGCTTATGGCTGACGCAAATACGATGAACCAAATATTCCTACAGTATCTTTCGACTAGCCCTACTGCTTCTTCTATCGACTCTGAGATTGGAGATCTAGGACAAGACCTATTACACGGTCAGGCAGCAATGACTTATCTTCGCTATGATGCTCATTTGGTTAACGAACGTCTTCGGGAGTTAGGCATTGATAATATAGATGCACATGACTTACACGAAATGTCTGATGCAGAGAATTGTCCTATATTAACAAGGGTCGGAGAAAACTCAGCTCGAGAAGAAGTGCTTGACCAGCATTTCCCCGCAGCTTTTGATATTGATCCTGCAATTGTTTAAATGAGTCCAACACTTTAGTTTTATTTTTTGACTTAAATTTTGATCAATTTTAATATGGCAGATAACAAAGTAAAAGTATTCACTTCGTATGCAAGAAAAGATGCGGAGTTAAAAGAAGAATTCGATGTGCATATGGCAATGGTCAAGCGAGATCCTGCTGTTGATATTTGGAGTGATGAGGATATTGAGGTTGGATCGGAATGGGACGATAGTATCAAGACTAATTTATTAGAAGCTGACATTATCTTACTACTTGTTTCTCCTCGCTTTTTAGCATCGCGTTATATCTTTGATGTTGAAATTAAAGAAGCGATGAAAAAGCACGAAGAGAAAAAAGCTTTTGTGGTACCTATTATTCTAAAACCATGCGACTGGCAACAGACGGACTTTGCAAAACTACAAGCCCTGCCTCGTAATGCTACACCAGTTGTAAAATGGGAAGACGGATTGGATGATGCTTTTGTCAATGTTGTAAAAGGTATCAAGCAAGTTATTGCTGCTGCGCAACGACGAAAAACAAATACTTAATAACATCACCACATTAATACAAATGGCCTCAAATTAACGAAGATTAATTTGAGGCCATCTCTTTGTATATAATATTGATTATACTTTAGGAATAGTAAAAAAGAAACTGCTCCCCTGCCCTATTTGTGATTCAACCCATATCTTACCTCTATGCATTTCGATTACTTTCTTACAAATCGAAAGACCTATACCTGAACCTTCGTAAATTTCTTTCTTATTAAGTCTTTTAAAGACCAGGAAGATTTTTTCAAAATAGCTTTTTTCAATACCAATGCCATTGTCTCTAACTTCAAAAAGCGTTTGGTTTTTATCTTCTTTTGAGCAAATTGTTAGCTCTGGCTTTTTATCAGGATGATGAAATTTGACCGCATTTAGAATAAGATTCTGAAGTACCTGCATTAGTTTTATCTTATCCGCTTTTACGATAGGCATTTGAATGTCCACTGCAATTTTAGCGTCTTTTTCCTCCAGGTAAACTTTATTTAATGCAATTACATTTTGGACCACTTCATTAATATCTACTAACTCCAAGCGTACATTTGCACCATTGATTCTGGAATATTCCAGCAGATCATTAGTAAGCATAGAGATTTCCTTCGTCCCCTGAATAACAAAATCCAGGTATTCTGCCTCTTCCTCATTAAGTTTTTGTTTGGTCTTTCTTTTAAGTAGTTGCGAAAAACTAATGATTGTCCTTAACGGTGTCCTAATATCATGTGATGCAATATGAGTAAAGCTTTCGAGCTGAAGATTATAATCAATGTACTTTTTTAATTCACCATTCTTTTGCTTAATAATCTTTTCCTTCTGTAAGGTTTTATAAAACAAATACAGGATAAATAAAACAGCCAATAATGAAAAGATCGAAAAAGTCGTAAGCCCTTTAATATACTTTGACTGCATTGTCTTCTCCTTCTCTAAAAAAGAAATAGCTTGCTCTTTTTCTTTTGAGCGATATCGGCTGTCAATTTCAAGCGTAAGCGTTACCTTTTCGTTTTCCATGATGGAGTCCCGGATCGTTTGATAAGCCTTCAAAACTTTCAGCGAATTGGCAAGATCTCCGTTCTTTTCATAACACTTCGACAATATTTCTCTCGCCCATTGTTGATAGCTTCTCCTTTCAACCTTATCACCTTGATTAATCACTTTCTTACATTGTTGAATGCCTTCATCATAGTTCCCTCTTGCATAAGCTATTCTTGCTTTGCACAAACGACTGTAAAACAAAGAGCCATATACTTTTCCATCTTTGGATAATTGGAAAGCATCTTCAGCAAGTTTTGTAGCACTTTCCAAATTCCCAAGTATAATTTCAAGATTAGCATAATGATTAAGTAGCATTGTTTTGGACATATCATCCTGTAGCTCTTCATTCATTTTCAAGCCTTGATCGAAAATTCCTCTTGCTTTATCAAATCGCTTCAGGTCAGTCAGTGTCTTTCCATAGTCATCAGCATACATACTGATAATAGAACGATAGCCTTTTCGCTCTGCTATATCAAAAGCTCTTTTTACATAATATAGTGCCAACTCATTGTCTCCCATATATTGGTAACTTTCAGACAGGTTCGCCAGCATTAAGGCTTTTAACCGTAGCTCTTCTTCAAAATGCTCATCAAAAATCTTTATCCCTTTTAGGTAGAATTGAATAGAAGTGTATAACTCTTGATTTTGATTATGTAGCAACGCTATATTATTATTACAAGCTGCCTGGGTGTAATATTCATTACAAGATTCTGCCAACCGAATAGCTTCTAAGTAATAATATTTAATAGTATCAACGGGAGAGTTTTTTTTGTGGTGACTTATGCCTTGATTTTTTCTTGCTACTGCTGCCCCTTTTGTGTATCCTATTTCCTGTGCTAAATTATAGGCTTTTTTTCCATAATCATAAACCTCCTGAGCTCCAATTCTTCTATAGGCATAGCTAATTTCATTAAGCATGTCAACTCGCTCCCTTGGCTCTTCTATATGCTCTAATAAATTAACCAGGCTATCCGCTACTTCTTGAAAAGTTTGCGCGGATAGACGATTTAAGAACATAATCAAAGTCCAAAAAGTAAAAATGATAAATTTCGTTAAGCGCATCAATTTTACATTATTATAAACCCCAAATTAATTCAAACTCATAGAGTGTAATCGCTTAATAAGGCGATTGAGAGAGTGCAGAGAGGACGTTCTTTATTATTTTCTCACAAAAGTGGTACCATTCAAGAATTTCTTGGATTCAAAAGAGGGCTCTAACAAGACAAAAATATTCAATAATACTGTCCCTCTTATATCTAGTCTCATAAGCCATATAGTATATACTATATAAAACTTTGAAGGTTTCATAAAAGGATCCTTACACCAAATAAATCAGCAATCATTAAGAAGTATCTATCTAATTGATAGCCAAACAGTTAAAATAACAACATTTTTACAAGAGTCTTTGCCCGCAGTTATTACAGAATGGTAAAGTCGGAGGTACTCTCAAACGGCAGTTTGGGCAAAATTTGATAGGAGGTTTTATTGGAGGAGGCTTACCAAAGTCAGTATCTCGGTCGAGCACCATTTTATACCGGCCCGTATCAATCCATTTAAACAACTCATTTCCTCTGCCTACTGACCAGTTTTGCTCTCCCGAAATCAAACTCAAATATTTAATTACTTTATTATAGTTCCCTTCGTCATAGCCCTGAAACTCTCTTGCCTGTGTTACAAAATCATCAAGGTTAAATTGATCAAAATACTTATCTGGTAATCCTGCAATTTTTGCCAGTGAGGAAGTAGCAACCCGTGCATCCTGACAAGCTAACAAACCTGCTCTGTCCGCAGTATACTCTGACATCACTTTCCATTGCAAAAGTGCAATCTGTAATCCTATAGATACCAGCGAACCAATCCCTAAAGTCATCGCCCCAAGAATATCACTCAAAAAAGGAAGGATCGTTCCGATCTCATAATATAATACATGTTGACTTTTGATATGTCCAATCTCTCTTCCTATTATAAATAATAACTCATCATCAGAAAAAGAATCAATCGCTGAGCTACTCAAAGCAATTATTGGATTATCCACCCCGGTAGTCGCCCCCTGCAAAAGATCATTACGTACAATATAAAGCGCCGGAATAATAGGCAAGTTTAATATCTGTCGCGCTTCCTCAAATATCTCATATAATTTTGGAAAACTTGACTGTGTCACCCGAAGATTACTACTCGTCAATTGAATATTAAAGATTCGCTCAACCCCGTATTCATAAAACTTCCGAACTAAAGTATCCAGCCCTTTTGTACCCTGCAAGGTATCCAATGCGCGTTTGTCAAAAGGATGTTCATACTCTCGTGGATCAAGATTGGTAAGACGTTGTTTCATATGGTTTGGTAGATTATCTCCCTAAACTAAAAACTTCTT
>JAHDHW010000327.1 GCA_020631105.1 Saprospiraceae bacterium
ACCCACTAACCCACTAACCCACTAACCCACTAACCCACTAACCCACTAACTAACTCCTAGCCACCCCGCCCATTCGTTGATCTTCGATCATTGTTTTCAGTCTTTTTTTAGCGAGAATTAACTGAGATTTTGAAGTATTGATGCTAATGTCTAACATTTCTGCAATCTCCCGGTGTTTGTAGCCTTCTACGACGTATAAGTTGAAGATAGTTCTGTAACCGGTAGGTAGTTTGTCCATTAGATTTAGAATCTCTTCAGCGGCCAGGTCATCTTCGACACTAACCTGCGAAGGTACTTCAATGTTGTTGATCTCAACGGTCATGTTGAAATTATGTGCTTTTCGTAAAAACATCAGCGCCTCATTTACGACTACCCGGCGCATCCAACCTTCAAAGCTTCCGTTACCATGATATTGATCAATCTTAGTTAAGATCTTGAACATCCCCTCAATCATAACATCCTCAGCGTTTGCTTCTGTCTTAACATAGCGACGACAGATACCCAGCAACTTGGCTGAATAACGGTCAAAAAGCAGCTTTTGTGCTTTCCGATCCTTCTGTTTACAGGCTATTATGAGGTCTTTTTCGTTCACGTAGGTAGCTTTCGATATCATTAAGGTACGGAATTTAGGACGTTAAGTTGTCAATTCATGTTGCGACATAAGTTAGGTTTTAGCCCAAATTGAGCCATTTTTACTTATTAGATGTCTCTGGGAACCATTTTGGTGTATGACACCTTATGTTTTTATGAAAATCGGCCCTAACCGTAAATTAAGCCATGATTTTTTAATGACCTTTCAAATTCACTTAGGCTGCTGACGAAGGATTGCCATAGAGCGATAATTTTTTATCTTTGCAGCCATTTAAATCTGATTTAAAAACGCGAAAAAATGGAATTAGTTAATGAATCCTATGCATTGAGTAATGGAGTTGATCCATTAGAGCTTTGCCAGAAGTATGATTGCCCTTTATATGTTTATGATACAGCAATTATGAAACGTCAATATGAAAAACTGACGAATGCTTTTAAGGTGAAACATCTCAAGATTAACTATGCATGTAAGGCATTAACGAATATTAATGTATTGCGTTACTTTAAACAGTTGGGAGCTGGACTTGATACGGTTTCCGTACAGGAAGTTCAAGTAGGATTAAAGGCTGGATTTGCACCAGAGGATATTATTTACACTCCTAATTGTGTCTCATTAGAAGAGATTGAGCAGGCACTTAGTTTTGGAGTGAAGATCAATATTGACAACCTTTCAATTTTAGAACAGTTTGGCCATGCTCATCCTGATGTTCCAATTTGTATTCGGGTTAACCCGCATATTATGGCTGGAGGTTCTTCTAAAATTTCTGTGGGACACATAGATTCTAAATTTGGAATATCAGTACATCAGTTGCCGCACGTAGTACGCTTAGTAGAGGCCTTGGGGCTAAATGTAGAAGGATTGCATATGCATACTGGTTCCGATATATACGATGCAGGAGTATTTTTGCAAGGCGCTGAAATTTTATTCAATGCTGCGGAGCATTTCAAAAATCTGGAATATATAGATTTTGGAAGTGGCTTCAAGGTACCTTATAAGCAAAATGATATCCAGACAGATATCGAAGACTTAGGGGAAAAATTATCTAAGCGATTTAATGATTTTTGTGAAAGCTATGGTAGAGATATCACTTTGATGTTTGAGCCTGGAAAATTCTTAGTAAGCGAGGCAGGATACTTTTTGGTTAATGTTAATGTGGTAAAGCAGACTACATCTATGGTCATTGCCGGAGTAGATTCAGGATTAAATCACTTGATTCGTCCAATGTTCTATAATTCTTATCATCAGATTATCAATGTTTCGAATCCTGTAGCAAAACCAAGAATTTATACTGTGGTTGGATACATCTGTGAAACAGATACTTTTGGAGCAAACCGCCAGATCTCTGAAATAAGAGAAGGCGATGTTCTGGCTTTTTATAATGCAGGAGCTTACTGTTTTTCAATGGCTTCTAATTATAATTCGCGTTACCGCCCAGCGGAAGTACTTGTCCACGAAGGGAAAGATTATCTTATTCGGGAGCGGGAAACAATCCAGGATATACTGCGCGGCCAGGTTGAGGTGAACATATTTGATACAGCAGTAGTAAAGTAAATAGACTTTGCTAGGCGCAAGATTAAATTCCAAGTGGTAAGTTTGAACCCTAATGGGATAATAAATACACCCCTTAAGTAA
>JAHDHW010000010.1:0-14579 GCA_020631105.1 Saprospiraceae bacterium
ATGGGTCATAAGTCATGGGGAAGATTTTAGTAATCAAAAATAAATTAGAGATGAGAAATATAATTATAGTTCTTTTAGTAATAGGGTTTAATGTATCGGATGTTGTTGCGCAAGCACTGGATGATATTGTAGAACGCCGTTTGATCAGCGAACGCAGAACTTTAGCATACCAACCATTACGAGAGGCAGATATATTCTGGGAGCGCAGAATTTGGCGGGTCATTGATGTTCGGGAGAAAATGAATCAACCATTTTCGTATCCGGAAGAACCTCTGTTTAAAATATTTGAATCGGCGGCATTAACTGGTGACATAGCTTTGTATAGTACAGAAGATGATCGGTTTTCTACAGAACTTTCTTTAGAGGAAATTCAAGCGACCCTTTACAAAAGGGATACCGTGGAAATTATGGATCCGGAGACTTTACAGCCTACTTTGAAAATTGTGGATGATATGATCAATGTAGAAGATATTAAGCGTTTTCGGGTTAAAGAGACTTGGTTTTTTGATGAAAATACTGGACAAATGCGGGTACGTATACTGGGTATTGCACCGCTAATCGAAGTATTCGATGATAACGATAACTTTAAATTTGAAAAAGCGCTGTTTTGGATACATTATCCTTCGTGTAGGGATTTGTTGGCGCAGCATAAAGTCTTTAATCCCTTAAATGATAGCAGCTTGATGACTTGGGAGGACCTTTTTGAGATGCGATTCTTTAGTAGTTACATTTACAAAGCATCAAATGTACGTGGAGACAGGATTCAGGATTATAAAGAAGGACTTGATCAACTTTTGGAAGCGGATAAGATCAAGGAGGAGTTATTTAACTTTGAGCATGACTTGTGGACTTATTAAAGTCGATTGTCTATTAACTTTTGCCTTTTAACTTTTGTTATGTAGCTTTGCGTCGCTTTAATGGCAAGTTACATATGGATATACTCCTTGATTTTGGACTTTTTGTGGTCAGTTTGGCGGTTTTATTAAAAGCGGCAGATTACTTTATCGATTCGGCGGAAGAGATTGGTCTTTCCTTGGGGATTTCTCCATTTATTATTGGTGTAACTATAGTGGCTTTTGGCACCTCCTTGCCCGAGTTGGCTACTTCTATTGCCAGCGTATTTGAAGGCGCCTCGGAAATTGTTGTAGGTAATGTGATCGGTTCTAATATCACTAATATTGCATTGGTGTTAGGGCTGGTTGTCGTTATTGTCAAGAGGATTGATGTACCTAAAAGCCTTTGGGAGATAGATTTGCCTATTTTATTGGGTTCCGCCTTTTTTCTATATTTTACCCTCCAGGATTTAAATTTTGCCTTACACGAAGCCCTTTTGTTTCTTGCTGGTCTTGCGGTATTTTTGACTTATTCTCTAAAGTCAGACGATAATGATGATAATGAGTTTCGGGAGAAAGCTTCTATTAAAACCTATTTAATTCTGGTAGCTGCCGGAATAGGGGTGTGGTTAGGAGCGAATTTTACAATAGATGCGATTACTTCACTTTCTACAAAAATGGGTATAAGCAATGAAGTGATTTCGCTTTCTATGGTTGCACTAGGGACTTCACTTCCAGAGGTTATTGTCAGTATAAATGCTGCCCGAAAAGGAAAAACATCGATTGCTATCGGAAATGTCCTGGGCTCAAATATCTTTAATACTTATGCAGTGATGGCAATTCCATCGTTATTTGGGACTTTGGTTATTCCTGCTGATGTGGTACAATTTAGTCTGCCAATCATGATGGTGATGACTTTTCTTTTTGCAGTGATGACTATTTCAGCGAAGATTAGTCGTTGGGAAGGTATGGTCCTTCTGCTTTTCTATATTTTTTATTTTATTGAGCTGTTTACATAGTATTATAAATACGTGATTTTTTTTACCTTTATTGCTATTAAATACAGTTTATTCCCATCCTCCTTCATTTCAAGCAACTTCTTCTACATTTGATACTGTAGTATAATTTACACTGTCGAAACACGCAGATAATATTCGAAAGGTAATTTCGGGTAGACTTTGATTATCCCTTTTGGAATCAAAGTATTTTCTATTGAGAATTATTTAAAAAATAAAAGACAAAAATTATGAAGAAGATTTTACTATTTGCTTTTGTTCTATTATTCAATTTGTCCTATGCACAGGATGTAGTGATCTTAGGATTCACCTCAAACCCTACTGATCAGTTTTCATTTGTAGCGACCGCTGATATTCCTATTGGAACCACAATTCATTTCGCTGATGGAGAATATAGCTGTACTAGTAATAATATTCTGACTGAAGGTACTGTGAGTTTCACAAGTACTATGGTTATTAGTGAAGGTGAAATAGTAGTGATTGAATCAGGGGCTAGTAATAGCCATACTGTTGTGACCGGTCAGGGAACGGCTACTGAATCTGATGCTGGATTTGATCTTTCTGCAAGTGGGGATGGATTATATGCTTTTTTAGCTTCAAATAATTCGTCACCTAACAATTCTATAACCAGTATTTCTTCTTTTGTAGATACTAATAGTGGTACCTCTGGTGATGCCCCAACATGTGATTATCCTTCTGCCATAGTTATTGATTTTACGACACATCAAGATAATTTTGATTATACAGGACCAAGGAATGGAACAACTATCTCTGATTTATCCGATATTACTAACTATACCCAAAGCAGCTCGGAAATCACATTAAATGCTAATCCATTTACCAATGCTCAACTACCAATAGCAATAGTAGTTTTCACCGCCAAGCCGCATTCCAACCAAACTGTTATGCTTGACTGGATCACTTCTTCAGAAGAGAACAATGAATATTTTAGCATTGAGCATAGTACGGATGGCCGTAATTTTGAGTCAGTTGAAACTATAGAAGGAGCGTTGAATAGCGTAGAGATGCAATACTATAGCTATAAGCATGAAAATACGGTTAAAGGAGATAATTACTATCGATTACGTCAGGTAGATACAGATGGTACTTTTTCTTTTAGTGCTATTGAAGTTGTTCGTATAGCGGGGGATATTTCAGTAGAAGTACGTCCAACACTGGCAGAATCATCAATGACTGTTTTTGTTGGGGATGCTTTTGATAATGATGTAGAAGTTGAAGTTATTAACATTCTTGGCCGAACGGTGATTGTACAAAACCTTAGTCGTGGAGATATTCAATTGGAATTATCTGTTGCGGATTTACAGAAAGGACATTATTTTGTGCGTATCCGAAATGGAGCGGAAGCTCGGGTTACTCGCTTTATCAAGCGATAAGAAACTTAGATGATAGCGTAACGTAAAGTAAAAGCCCCGAATGTCATTATACATTCGGGGCTTTTACAATTTTATGTGGGAATAGATTACACCTTAAACTTTCTGCAAAACTCCTTGAAGAAAGCCTCAAAACGGCGTTCACCTTCCGCTGACTCCATAATTGAATTATAGAAAGAAGGATGCGTAAATATTTTCAGGTCAGGCAGAGAGTTTTTAAACATCTTCAAACCACCCTTTTTCATTTGTTTCTCTGCCAACTCATTCGACTTACGCTGGTTACGTCGATTGATAAAACCATAAAATTTAAACTCTTCGCCCATCTCATGTTTGTCTGTTGCAGCTTCCTCTAAGATTTCTGTAAAATCCTGACTACTCAACACATCGACTTCATTACCAACGACCGGTACCAATACCGAATCACAATTATATAATAACATAACCGTAGCCGTATCCTTTTTCTTATCCGTCATTCGAGGGATATCAATAAAGATTACATCGTAATCACTACCGAAGCGTTTAAGAAAGGTCTGCACTTTTCGTGGTGTCAACTCTTCTACCTCGATTGCCGGATCTTTATCCTCTCCATACTGTTCACGTTCTCGTTCGTACATATCTGTGATACTCCCCTGACTATCACAATCGATGATTAAAACTTTCTTTTTCTTTTTCTTCGCTAAAGCGACCGCAAGAAGTGCACTGACACATGATTTACCAACTCCTCCTTTGCTATTGGCGACGCTAATGATTCTGGTATTGCTTTCCATTGATTAAAGTTTTAGTATTAATAGACGGAGCAAAATAGAACCGTCCAACTAATTATGCATGCAAGTTTAATAAGGATTTTGCTAAGATGCTAAATTTGCTGCTTTATTTTGAGCCTTTAAAGCACCATATTTCGATTTTCCTGCCTGTTTTGGCAATCAGTAAGGCAGGTATTCCAATTTTAATTCCGATTTAAATTACCTTTGCGCATTATTTCACCAAAATCAATGAACGATGTTTGGAAACATGGAAGAAATGCAAAAACAGATGCAAGCGAAATTATCGCAGATCACTGTTGATGCTGAAGCTGGAGATGGAGCAGTCAAAGTAACCGCAAATGCTGCTCGTGAAATCTTGAATATCTCGATCGATAAGGAAAAATTAGACTGGGAGGACCACGAACAAGTAGAGGATTTAGTAATGGTTGCCGTCAATCGGGTAATTAGCCTCGCCGCACAAAAAGAAGCAGAAGCTTCGCAAGATATGATCAAAAACATGCTGCCTCCTGGCATGGATGGCCTTTCTGGCCTTTTTGGTTAAAATATTGCAGGTATAAATACGTTAATTGCATGGTGATTAGCCTCAGGCTTTCCCATTATTTTGCGCAATAGAAACAAGAAAACAAGTACGCATGAGGTTTTTAGTAGTCATATTATTGGCTTTTGTTGGCTTAGGAGTGAATGCTCAGACCACGGATGATTTAGTTGCTTATTATACTTTTAATGATTCAACGGCAAATGATGTGACTGGTGGAGGCTCAAATGGTGCAATTGTCGGCAGCCCTGACTTTGTCTGTGGAGTAGATGGAGCTGCAATGCGATTAGATGGTGCAGACGACCACGTTTTATTATTGGGGATAATCGGAAACTTCTTCGAATTGGATGATTTTACGATGAGTTTCTATTTTCGTCCTGTATTGATTAATAGTGTCCAGACGATCTTTTCCAAAAAAGAAGCTTGTAATGACGACAATGCTTTTGTGGTCCGATATGTACCAAATTTCAATAGTTTAAGTATTGAAATAAGCGAAAGCTCCACCAAAAAGGTCTTATTATCGCCTCAGTTAGATTTTAATAAATGCTGGCAGCATGCGACCATTGTTAGACAGGGAGGCACGGTGTCCGTTTATATTAACGGAGTTTTTGCAGAGTCAGGATCCACCAATGGTCGGGTCAACCTAACGAATAATGCAGTAATGGGAATTGCGGAAGGTGCTTGTGTAGGCGTGACAGATTCTCCTTTTGGAGGGATTCTGGATGAAGTTCGCATTTATGACCGGGCGCTGGATAGAGACGAGATTGAAGACCTTTACTTTCCCTTAGAGCCGGATAACATTATTACACAGGATACGACTGTTTTTCTGGGAAATGACGTCTCCATTGAAACTGGAAATACCTGCTCTAACGTGTTTAGTTGGACTCCATCTGCTGATCTGGATGATCCGAATAGTTTGGAGCCTGTAATTAGCCCGAGTGCTACACAGGTATATACATTAAGTTTTACAGATAATACACTTGGTTGTACTACGCAGGATTCTATTTTAATAACCGTCATTGACCCGAGTGAACTGGATTGTAAAGAGGCTTTTTTGCCTAATGCATTTACACCGAATGATGACGGACGCAATGATGAATTTGGCTTATCCAACCCTTATGCAATCTCGGATCTGATCTCATTTGAGATTTTTGATCGCTGGGGAGGGCTTGTCTTTTTAACAGATGATCCTTTCGAGCGATGGGATGGAAGTTTTAAAGGGGAGCCGATGAACCCGGGAGTATTATTATATAAAGTCCGTTTTCGATGTGATGGGGAAGAGCTCGTCAACGTAGGAAGCGTATCTCTTATTCGCTAGTCAGAAGTCTTTATAACCTAAGTTGCTTTGAATGAATTAAAACAAGGTAGAGAAAGTAAAAAATCAACGATTTTAAGCCTTTCGACAATGTTGTTTTTATCTATTCATGAGGATCGCAATTTAAATTTTGTAATCATTCGCTACTCGTTAACCATTGATTCGGCCAGAAGTCATAATTGATCTTTTATCGGAATAAATGGACTTTTTAATGGGCTTCTTCGTAATTTCGATGAAGCTCCAAGACGATTATACGCAATTGACGCATAAAAACTACAAAATGAAGCTTTCTTTCTCCTTTCTGGGACTACTGTTAATTTCCCTCTTGATATCCTGTGGTAATGATACTATTGTAGATGATAATACTGCTACTGTGGTGCACAGCACCGCAGACGAGGTACCGGTTGCTACGCCTACGGCGGCTCCTATGGAAGCGAAGACGGAAGTCGAAGCAAAATCAAAGGAGGATGAACGACCGATCTCATCGGGCGTAAAAGAATCAGCGAATAATAATGATGACAATAAGGATATACAAGAATCTAAACCTGAGCCAATAAAAGAAGCCGCCAAAACAGTAGGAACCGATTCTAAACCGAAGAAAACTTCCTCAAGTGCTAAAAAGAAACCCAGAAGAGGGAGGGCAAAGGCTGAATTTAGTCATACCGAACATGACTTTGGTGTGATTATACAGGGAGAAAAAGTAGAACACAGTTTTGTCTTCGAAAATACTGGGGATGCTGATTTGGAGATTCTTAATGTTGATGTCACTTGTGGCTGTACTGTTCCGACCTTTCCTTTTATTCCTATTGCACCAGGGGAGAAAGGCACGATAAGTGTAACCTATAATAGTACAGGAAAGTTAGGTAACCAAAAGCCAATGATTACGGTTATTACGAATGCCAGCCCAAGAACATACAAACTGTATTTCAAAGGGGTCGTTGACGCCGAAAGAGCTAAACTTAATACCGATACTTCTGTCGAAAATTGACTTTGATAAGCGCTAAACATGCTAGCTGTACAACAGGAAATCCAACGATTATTAGATCAAACTAACACTGCAATTGCAAAAAGTGCACTTGAAGAGGCGCAGCAGTTCGCGGAAGAAGCTTTGGATTTAATTGCAGAGGATACAGATGTCATTACAAAGTCAAAAGTATTTAATCACCTTAGTGAAGTTTGTATTAAACGACAGGACTACACGAAAGTACTGGAATACGCTGAGGACGCTTTGAAGTTTAGTCAACAGGCAGGAGACACCAAGCAGGAAGTAATTGCACTTAATCATATTGCGGTTTGTCACGGTGTAAATGCAGATTATAAAAGTGCAATGGAATTTTTTCTGGATGCACTGACCAAAAGCAAACAAAATAATTATCGACGTCATACTTCTCGTAGCCTGATCAATATTGCTACCATCTACGCTTCGCTTTACAATTATCAGGAAGCACTCAATCGATACGAAACAGTTTTGGAAGAGTATAGTGATGTAATCGATGATTACACCAGAGTAGTTGTCCTCAACAACTTAGGTAATATCCATTACCATGCAGGGGCTGCCGAAAAATCACTGGACCGCTTTCGGCAAGCTAACCAACTTGCAGATCAAATTAATTACAAAGAAATGTCCGCGCATACACTAGCTCAAATGGGGCGCGCACTAGCGGCATTAAATCAATTTGAAGCTGCTTTCGAAAGTGCAGAGAAGGCAAAGGTTATCATTGACGAACTTGGAGAAATCAATGGTAAACAGATTAACCTAATCAATTTTGGGAATCTTTATTTCCATAAAAAGGATTTCGATCAGGCTATTCGACTGACTAGTCAGGGAATAGTGATGGCCAAGCGTATGAAGGATGATGAGAACGAAATCAGGGGATATCAGATCCTTGCGAAAATATATCGAGAGTTAAAGGATTTTGAGAAGGCATTGGATTATCAACTAGTCTATACTAAAGCGCAGGAACGCTTCGCACGAGAACAACGGAGTCGTCAAATCCTTGACATGGAGATTCAATTTGCCATTCGGGAGAAACAAAAAGAAATTGAACAACTCACAAAGGATAATAAGTATCAAGCACTGTTACTAGAGCAAAGCGATCAGATTGCAAATCAAAATGTACAATTGTTGCAGGTGAATGATGAGCTTCGGCAATTTGCCTACGTTGCTTCGCATGATCTTAAGGAGCCATTACGGATGATTGGGAGTTATACCCAATTGATTCGACGAAAGTTTAATGATCAAACTGATGAGGGTACGGAGTCCTTTTTTGAATTCGTTCAGGAGGGGGTTGATCGTATGAATAATTTGTTAGATGCACTCCTGAAGTATGCAACCATTGGCAAAAGTGAACTGGAGAAAGAACCCGTTGACCTCAATACTATAGCTGAGCTTGTTCAGATTAATTTACAAATCAGTTTAGAAGAAAGTAATGCTGAAGTTGTTGTCGAAGGCGAATTACCAATTGTGAATTCTGTCCAATCACTTCTGATTCAATTATTACAGAATCTAGTCAGTAATGCCATTAAGTTTAGAAAACCAGATATACTACCTTTGATTCGGATTTATGCGAAAGAGGATCAGAATAATCATACCATTTATGTAGAAGATAATGGGATTGGTATTGATCCGGAATTTCAGGAACGTATCTTCGTAATCTTTCAACGTCTGCATAAACGTACCCAATATGAAGGAACGGGTATAGGCTTAGCTATCTGCCAAAAAATCGTCCAAAAATTAGGTGGAAATATTAGAGTGCACTCCAAATTAGAGAAAGGAGCCACTTTTAGCTTTTCATTACCAAAAGAATAGGGGAACAAATTAGTACGGAATTTTTAAGAATTCTAGTACTAATTTGTTCCCCTATGCTGAGGTATTGCTTATGATTTATGCTAGTGCATTATCGTAACATCTCCTCTATAAAGCAAGAGTACGCCATCGGTAAACTCTACTTCAATCAAATATACGAATACGCCAGGGTTCATTATTTTTCCATTAAATCGTCCATCCCAACCAATAGTTGAGAAATCGCCTGCAGGAATAATATCCATTGCTTCAAATACCTGTTCTCCCCAACGATCAAATACACGCATCGATCGAATCACTTCTACACCAGTACCAGTAAATACAGTGAAAATATCATTGAAGCCATCGCCGTCGGGAGTAAAGATATTTGGTATATATACGTTTCGGTTTTTATCGACATCTACCAGGATCTCATCCGAACCACTACATCCGTTTACATCCACCACATTGATCGAATAAAGTTGAGCCTCTAAAGGCATAACCGACACCTCTGAGCAATCGATATCCAAGCAAGTTAAGGCAACATCAGGTGCCCAAAGAATAGAATCTATTGGAAGCGCAGAACCAATAATCGGGACCAAGGCCAGGCTGTCACCTAATTCGATCTCAACATCAGGACCTAAGTCAACAGTTACAGGTGGTGGTTGATTAATAATGATCTCTTGTTCGCTAGTACAACCGCTTGCATCAAAAACGGTAACCAACTGAGTACCTGCTAATACAGGAATAGCACCGAATATTGGCTGAGCAGGACCATTATTTACTGCAAATTGATAAGGAGGGTTAAACCCACCTTCACCGCCAAATGCAGTATCTATAGTAATGAAGGTCTGAAAACCAAAACATAAAGGATCAGCGATAGAGTCCAATTCGAAAACAATCGCTGGTGGTTCCGCAACTTGCCCTGTGGCAATATCATTACATCCATTCTCATCGGTTACTGTTACACTGTATGTACCCACTGGAAGATTGTTTGCGGTGGAACTCGTAGAAACATTACTAGTCCAACTATAGGTAGTGTTACCCCCTGGGTTTCCACCAGTCCAGGTAACTTCAAGGAATCCATCTTCTGAACCTGCACAGGTTGCATCCATCTGGCTGCTAATCGTAGCAATAAGCGAATCTGGTTCACCGACTTCAATGGTAAAGTCGAAAGTACAACCATTAGCATCCGTAATAACTACATCGTAATTTCCTGCCGCAACGTCCATTATCGTCGGGCCATTTACTGGCGGATCAGCCCACTGGTACGTATATCCTGGTGTACCTCCATCTCCCTGAACAGTTGCTCCTCCATCCGTATCATTGAAACAGCTAGTTGGAACACTAAAAGTATTATCTATATCAACGGTAAGTGGATCAGGCGCACCAATGACAGTATCAACAGTCGTAGAGCATAATCCATCATTTACTTCTAAGGTTAGGGTGCCTTGACATAATTGCATAGCCGAACTTTGAGCAACATCCATAAAGGATTCTCCAGATGGCCAGTTAAAATTATAAAGACCAGTTCCTGCAGTACCACCCGAAGCAATTGCTGTTGCTTGACCATCACAAGGAACACCATTATCACAGGTTACAGCAACCAGATCGATAAATTGTACTTGAATGGATGGTGGATTTGGCAGAAAAATATCCATGATAACCGTATCTCCACATACTCCGGAATCTGTAATTGTTACAGTATAGGTAGAGTCTCCAACCAAACCAGGTAAAAGAGAGAAGTTAGAAGTAGTACCTGTACTCCAATTATAAGTATATGGTGCGGTACCTCCGCTAACAAAAGCCGTTACAGATCCATTATTGTCTCCAGGACAATTTGGAATTTGTACCTGTGAAGAATCAAATACTAGCGGAGTAGGTGCAAATAAGGTAGCTGAATCTACCGTTACACAACCATCGACTGCGGTAATAGATACATAATATGTGCCCGGCCCTAAGTTGCTAATGGTTTCGTCTGCTCCGGGTTGTGCAGGGTCCCAGGTGTAACTATCGATTACGGCATTTCCAGCAATCGCATTTACGGTAAGAGAACCATTCATATCCGAAGGACAGCTTACAGAGATAGAATCCCAGTTTACAATCATCGGAGGCATTGGTGCATTTATAGTGATACAATGTACTTCCACACACATATTATCGTCAGTTACAGAGACACAGTACTGACCAGGAGTTAATCCTGTAATATTAGGGCCAACCATTCCATTGTCCCAATCATAATCATAATCATTTCCAGGAGCTATTGTACCACCCGATGCCGATACTGTAATTGCGCCATCATTTCCGGGGCCATTACAGGTAACGTGATTTAATGTAACCGTATCTACAACAATCGGTGCAGTTTGTAATCCATTTTGGGCAAATTGTGAACAACCATTTGCATCAGTTACCGTTACGGAATATACTCCTTGTGGGAGGTTCGTAATCGTGGTGACATCAGTTTCCATGTTGGACCAAACAATATCATAAGGCGCTACACCACCAAGCGGAAGTGAGGTGATTTCCATGGTTCCATCCATGCCATCTGCACAGGTTGGAGGTGTTCCATTAATAAATACTAATAATTGTGGAGCATTCGCTATGGTAACCTGGACACTCTGCATAGTGCCATTTGCATCAGTAACTGTTATGTCATATGTCCCCGGAGGCAAAGGATTATCACCTGGAGGATCATTATCTCCAATAGTTGCTGTACCACCAAAGCCTAAAATATTTCCGGATCCGGATAGGCCACCACCGCCAGTAGCATCCCAGGTATAAGAATAGGGTGGTGCGCCACCACTAACAGTGATACTAAAGGTACCACTATTATTCCCTGTTGAGGGAGAGCTACAGCTCGTAGTTGTAACGGTGAGATCACCTGCTACGGTCACCAAACCAGATTGACCATTAAAACCATAAGGGAAAAAAGTAGGGCTTAGAACCTCCACTTGTGTCAAAGAACCATCAAAGGTAATTGGCGAACTCGTTCCGGCAACTCCGATTATGGTAAAGCATATTTCAAATATTCCGGTGCCGTCTGGCAGCCCAGTTCCAACGAAGGTCGGATCAAACCAGTTAGCAGTTAAAGCATCTGTTGGAGCAGCTGGACCAAAATTAAGATCGTTAAGTGCACCTAAATCATTAACAGATTGATATTGTAATACCGTTGGGTCCCAATTGATCGTGTATTGAAAAGATAAAACACTATCAAAGTCAGAAACGTCAACCTGTACACAAACAACATCACCTGGACTTCCAAACTCTTCTGAAGCATCAAAAGTAACTTCCAAACAACCGGTCATGTCTATAGTAAAACTTGCTGCGCAAGAGACATCGTCTTCAATTAATACATTATAAACACCTGCTTGAGGTACTACAAACTCAATCAAGTCATTATGTGTAAAATTAGCGCCTGTAATATCTGCCTCAACGCTAGGGTCTGTATTTAAAGTAATGGTGATATTAGAGTAAGTACTTCCGTCTAATTCTGGTAAACCACCTATAACATTGAATGAACCTGTACAAGAACCTGAGCTCGCCGTGTTTATATTGATCCCATCAATTGCATTTAGGTAGGTGACACTAAAAGCATCATTAGTATTGACGTTGATACATGGACCAGCTGTTCCGGTACCATCATCCTCAAAACCAAAAGTTGCAAAATCGTCAAGTGTGACCGGAGCAAACCAAACGGTTGCAGGATCTCCACTGTTGAAAGTAGTTTGGATTTGGCCATTGTTAAAAAAGGTCGCATCTCCATTAATATTTACACCAGACTGTACTGCTGTGACCATACCAGTGACAATTTCTACATGACATAAGTCAGTTAAAATGTCTGCTGCAGTAGGCCCCGTAACCGTAGGCGGGCAATTATAGAAAACATAGCTGAATCCAGGTGCAGAAGAAGCATCAGGGTCTCCACTTAAATCTCCTCCAAAATGATCAATAGCCATTGAATCCCCTAAACAAAGGAATAATGTATTATTAGATTGAGCACTCGGGAATAAAGTTTGTGTAGAGGTTCCTGCATCCGGCGTCACACCGGGAGGACAAGCCATAGAACGATTATCGCTAGGTTTGCCAACTTCAAGTGGTACTGGGGTCTGACCAAAAGTGATGCTTGCAATGCAAATAAAAAGGGCTAGTGGGAATAGTTTTGTCATACTAGTGAATTTATTGCAGTATCTATCGGTTTAAAATAGCTTCAAAAGCTTTAAAGAAATCATTAATATTAATGATGACACAAGCAATTGGATTTTATGATTAATTGTACGATTGTATTGAAAAAGAAAACGGCAGCACGAAATTAACTTAAACATTTTAAATCTTGCCATGCTAATCCACCAAAATAGACCTTAAAACAATTGGATAGGTATAAATTAGTGATGGTTTTAATATTACAAAGTTAGTTCCAAATTTGATGGATCGAAACTTATTGTTAATTGATGGACGATGCCTAGGTATAAACTTGCAAAGCTCCAAGATTATTGCTTTTTCGAAGGGTAAAAAGAATGGTAAAAACCTATGCAAAAATACATTAATATTTTAGAATGTCCTTCCTTTGATCCTCCATAAACGGGCTTTGTTCAATGGCTGACACCACATAAGTTCAAAAATTACTGAATTTTACCTTCCAGAATTACTTTTTCTACCAAATCACTCCCAAAAGCATACGGCAAATAAGCAATTGAAGGGATAGGCCGGCTAATCCACACATTTGCAGATTTTCCCTTGGCAATACTACCCAATTCGGTGCCAAGTTCCATTGCACATGCTCCATTTAGTGTTGCAGCATTAATTGCTTCTTCCGGAAGCATTCCCATCTTAAGGCAGGCTAGTGAAAGCACAAATGACATCCTCCCGGAAGGTGTCGAACCTGGATTGTAATCGCTGGCAAGTGCAACGGGAACATCAGCGTCCAATAGTTTTCGGGCAGGAGGGTAGTGATCACTTAGAAAAAAAGGCGCAGATGGTAGTAATGTTGCCAGAGTAGAAGATCCCTTTAAAGCTTCTATTTCCACTGTCGTTAACACTTCCAGGTGATCTACGGAGATGGCATTATGTTTTATAGCTGTTTGGATGCCTCCCATACAATTGAACTGATTTGTATGAATCTTAGGCTTGAGGCCATATTTTGCTCCCGCTTCCAGAATTTGATCCGTTTCAGAAATTGAAAAGGCTACTTTTTCGCAAAAAACATCTATATAATCCGCTAATCCTTCTTCTGCTATCTGAGGAAGCATTTCCTCGATTAATATTCGGATATAAGCTTCTCTTTTTTGCCGATATTCCATAGGTATGGAATGAGCCCCAAGAAAAGTGGCCTTTATATTCGCTGAGCTACCGTCTTTTAAGCGTCGGATCACTCGGAGCATTTTCAATTCTGCCTCCGTTGTAAGGCCGTAACCACTCTTTATTTCTATAGCACCTGTCCCAAATCCAATCACTTCGGCTAAACGCCGCTCCGCTTGTTCATATAATGTATCTTCAGGAGTAGATCTAAGTTTCTGTGCAGAGTTTAAGATTCCCCCTCCTCTTTTCGCTATAGCTTCATAGCTTAAACCGCGTATTCTATCCACAAATTCTGCTTCACGACTTCCAGCAAATACTAGATGAGTATGCGAATCACACCAACATGGAAATACCATCCGGTCCGTAGCATCAATTATTTGATCGGCGCGTTCTGGACAGTTGTCCATTTTACCAAAATCTTTGATTTTCTTGTTTTCGAGGAGCAACCAGGCGTTTTCAAGACAAGGTAATTCTGCCATTGCCAGGCCGGAAATAGGCGCTTTGTTTTCTCGTACCTGAACTAAAGTTTTGATATTATGGATGAGCAAAGTGTTTGACATAGATATTTTTTTGCAAAGATGTGCATTGCCAATGAATCTTACCTAACATTCCACCCAATAACTCACACCCACTCACTTTCACACCCAC
>JAHDHW010000010.1:14679-60841 GCA_020631105.1 Saprospiraceae bacterium
ACCAACTCACTCACTTCCTATACCATCATCTACACTTTATCACTCCTCACAAGGCCGAAGGTCGATCACCTAATATCAAAAATATAGCTCGGCAATCCTACATCCCACACTCCAGCCCTTCTGGCTTACCGATCTCCCTCGCTGTCTATCTCCCTACTTCATCAACTGCATATTCCGTATTACCCCTTCAAGGCCCTGGCTTTTTAGCTTACTTTGGTATTGCATTGCTTTTTGTCGGGAGCTAAATTCACCAATTAGTACTTTATAGAGCGTTTTATCAGGCTTATTTACGATATGAACGATGATCGGTTCCTCAAAATGATCCTGTATACGAGCTACTTCACGAAGAACATTTCCGTATTCTCCAAAGGCGCCGATTTGTACGCTGAACCCAGCAGAAACTTGATTATGTACCTTGAATCGATACAAGCCATTACCCTCTGCAACCGGGGTGTTTGGGGTATTAATTTCCTCTGAGCTGGATATTGGAGTAACAGGTTTCTTGTCTGGTTTGGATATCCGAACGGGAGATTGCTGCATGGGAGAATGACTGGATTGAACCTTATTGAGCTTACTATAAGAAGTTACATTGCCAGGACTATTTGAAGTTGATTGCTGATGATTAGTGTTTACATTTTGTGAAGGGGCGGTACCAATATTGCCCTGAGCAACTTTGTTTTGGGCAGAGTTATGTTTCTTAAGTAAGGATAACATTTTTGAAGCTGGTAAATTCTTATCATACTTTTCCAAAAGCTGCCCCTGGCTATTGAATATTATTATCGTTGGGATAGTCTGTACATTATATACTTGCTTAAGCGCAATACCATCAAAGTTGTCTATATCTACCTTTACAGGGATATAATGCTGGTTAATATACTGGATAACCTGAGGGTCTTTAAAAGTAGTTTCCTCCAGTACCCGGCAAGGGGCACACCAGCTGGCAGTGAACTCAGCGAAATAAAGTTTTCCTTCCTGTCCAGCCAGTTTTTTAGCCGCACTTAAGTTTCCGCGGAAGAATTGGACTTCTTCAATTGTCGAAGCCTGCAGAATGAAAGGCAGGCATAATAGCACAAGAATCAAACGAATGTTCATAATTGCAATAATTAATTCAACTTATATCTCTAAGCAAGGCTTACAGTATATCTTGTTGAATAGTTAATAAAAATTAAGGCTGGTGTTTCCTCTGTTATGCGGAGTTATGTTTGTTATAAGTATTATTAATAAATCAAATATGATACCACATATTGCGGTTTTTATTGATTTGTTTCGTACTCATTCCGATAATTAGGATAAAAGCTTTCGGTAAGATTAGCAAGGATAAAACGTTGTTATGTATTCAATTATTGATTAGGAATAGTTTAAATATGAATTTTTAACAATTGTGTCGATTTTTCCTTAAAAAAGTGATTTTTTGGAGCTGTTTTAACATTCTTTTTGGATACAGTCAGCGCCTGGTGGATCGATAAAAATCGATTCCACCACCAGCGAATAATAAAAATAATTATTAGAGGATATAATACTACATTGAAAATCGAGCTCAAATCATGAATGAAAGAGTGGATTTCCTTATCATTGCAGCATAATTATAAAGACTTAGAGGTCAAACATTAGAGAAATAAACAATCAACTATGTCAAAAACCTTAGCTGCAATTACGGGTGTACACGGTTATGTACCTGATTATATTATGACTAATGCGGAGTTGGAAACAATGGTAGAAACTACGGATGAGTGGATTACTTCCCGTACAGGTATTAAAGAACGTCGAGTACTGAAAGGAGAGGGCTTAGCTGCTTCTGATATGGGAAAGGAGATGGTCCAGGGCTTATTGGAGAAAACGGGGACAGCTCCTGAAGAAGTAGAGCTTTTGATTTGTGCGACGATTACAGGTGACCGTGTTTTTCCGGATACTGCAAATACTATCCTTGATAAGGTAAATGCGAAAAATGCTTTTGGCTATGATATAAATGCAGCTTGTTCAGGTTTTTTATATGCTTTAACGACCGGAGCAAAATTTATCGAATCTGGTACCTACAAAAAAGTGGTTATCGTCGGCCTTGATGTAATGTCTTCTATTCTGGATTATACAGACCGATCTACTTGTATCATCTTTGGTGATGGCGGCGGAGCGGTATTATTAGAACCCAATGAGGATGGATTTGGTATAGTAGACTCTGTTCTGAAAGCAGATGGTAATGGGCGTCAATACCTTAATATGGAAGCTGGAGGTTCTTTGAAGCCTACTTCTGCAGAAACAGTAGCGAACGGAGAGCATTTTATCCATCAGGAGGGGAGGACCGTATTCAAGTATGCTGTTCGTGGTATGTCAGAAACGATCAAAGATGTACTTGATCGAAATAATATGGACAAAGGAGATATCAGTTGGCTTATCCCACACCAAGCCAATATCAGGATTATTCAGTCCGTGGCGAATGCCTTGGACTTTCCGATGGAAAAGGTAATTGTAAACATCGAGAAATACGGAAATACAACTGCCGGAACCCTTCCATTATGCCTTTGGGACTTTGAGGACCAATTTAAGAAAGGAGATAATATAATGCTTACTGCATTCGGAGGAGGGTTTACCTGGGGATCTACTTATCTTAAATGGGCCTATTAAACGGAATACTAGTCGCGAATCAGAGATAGTCCGCCGTGACAAGCTTGAAAAACTTGGTTTATTTCGTATCTTTGCGTCGCTTTTTTAAGCAGCAATTTTTATTTAAGATCATATAGACGAATTATTATGGGTAATACCTCAGAGATTAGAAACGGCTTGTGTCTCAACTTTAACAATGACGTATGGAGTGTAGTTGAATTTCTACACGTAAAACCTGGAAAAGGACCTGCTTTTGTCCGTTGTAAGTTGAAAAGTCTAACTAATGGTAAAGTTGTAGATAATACTTGGCCATCCAGTCATAAAATCGATATCGTTCGGGTAGAACGACGTAAATATCAGTTTCTCTACAAAGATGATATGGGTTTCCATTTTATGGATACAGAATCTTATGAGCAAACTGCCCTAAATGAGCAGTTACTTGAGAATCCTGGCCTTTTGAAAGAAGGAGCAATGGTAGAAATTTTATTTAATACTGCCGATGATACTCCTCTTACAATGGAAATGCCACAATACATTCAACTTGAGGTAACTTATACCGAACCCGGTGACCGTGGCAATACCGCTTCTACTAATGTAATGAAGCCTGCTACTGTTGAAACCGGCACAGAAATCAAAGTACCTTTATTTATTAATATTGGGGACATCGTTAAGATTGATACAGCGACTGCTTCTTATGTAGAGCGTGTCAAAAACTAAACCCTAACTGGTATTGTTTAATTAAAGGGCCGTTAGATCAGCGTAAATCACTGATTATTCGGTTTTAAATCGGATTTCGTTTAGTTTTCTTTTCGAAATTCATTAGATTATCAGCGAAATAGGGGAGAATGCTTCCTTCTATTTGTCAGAACACCAATATTGAATCAAACTCTTAAAACCGTTAATAAATGGATTTCAAAGAAATTCAGGAGTTAATCAAACTCATTAACAAGTCTAACCTTACAGAATTCAAAATGCAGGATGGAGATTTTAAGCTCTCTGTACGCACCAAAAAGTACGGTAAGCTTAAACATCAACAAACTCCTCCACAACAAATTGTTTCTGTACCTGCAGCTCCTATCCAAACCGGATACGTGGCTTCTCCTCCAGCACCTGTCCATGCACCCGTCAATGAAGCAGCAGCTTCAGATGACCAAGCCAAGCAAGAAGCAGCTGCGAGTGAAGACAGTTCTTCTTATTTAGAAGTACGTAGCCCGATGGTTGGAACATTTTACCGTTCTCCATCACCGGACAAACCTTCGTATATTCAGATTGGAGATAATGTCCAGGAAGGATCAGTTGTTTGTATTGTTGAAGCAATGAAGCTCTTTAACGAAATTGAATCTGAGGTCTCAGGTAAAGTAGTAAAAATAATGGTAGAAGATGCCAGCCCTGTTGAGTATGACCAGGTATTATTCTTGGTTGACCCGAAAGGCTAAGTTATTAGTGAAATTGAAGTATCCATTTAACAAGCTACTATGCAAAAATACTTTGACAAAATTCTAATTGCGAACCGTGGAGAGATTGCTCTCAGGATCATCCGAACCTGCAAAGAAATGGGGATCAAAACGGTTGCAGTATATTCAACGGCAGACCGTGAAAGCCTGCATGTTCGATTTGCGGACGAGGCGGTTTGTATTGGCCCTCCGGCTTCAGCAGAATCCTATCTTAATATTCCTAAAATCATGGCAGCGGTAGAAATTACCAATGCTGATGCGGTCCATCCTGGATATGGATTCTTAGCAGAAAATGCTGACTTCGCTGAAGTTTGTGCGGAATATGGTATCAAGTTTATTGGCCCAACACCAAGCCAAATCCGCAAGATGGGAGATAAGATCACGGCTAAAGAGACGATGATTAAAGCTGGTGTTCCGGTGGTACCTGGTTCGGATGGATTATTGAAAGACGTAAAACATGCGAAGTCTGTCGCTGAAGGTATCGGTTATCCGGTCATGTTGAAGGCAACTGCGGGAGGTGGGGGAAAAGGAATGCGAATCGTTTGGAAAGAAGAGGAGTTAGAATCTGCCTGGAATATGGCAAGAAAAGAAGCCAAAGCGTCTTTTTCGAACGATGGGATCTATGCTGAAAAGTTTATTGAAGAACCTCGCCATATCGAAATTCAGGTTGCTGGAGACCAGTATGGTACCGTGATACATCTATCAGAACGTGATTGTTCTATTCAACGACGACACCAAAAATTAGTGGAAGAATCTCCTTCTCCGTTTATGACAGATAAGCTTCGGGAAGAAATGGGGGAAGCAGCGATCCGAGCTGGCGAAGCCATTAGGTACGAAGGTGTTGGCACCGTAGAGTTTTTGGTGGATAAGCATCGGAACTTCTACTTCATGGAAATGAATACCCGAATCCAGGTAGAACATACTGTTACAGAAGAAGTTATTGATCATGATCTGATCAAAGAACAAATAAAGCTTGCTGCTGGTGAAAAAATCAGTGGGGGTAATTATATTCCTACACTTCATGCAATTGAAGTAAGGATTAATGCAGAGGATCCTTTCAATGGATTCCGTCCTAGTCCGGGGAATATTAGCTCTTTTCATAGTTCAAAAGGACATGGAGTCCGAGTGGATACGCATGTTTATGCGGGGTATACGATTTCGCCGTATTATGATTCAATGATTGCTAAATTGATTTGTCGTGCTCAAACCCGGGAAGAGTGTATTAAGAAGATGGCCAGAGCCTTGGATGAATTTATCATTGAAGGGGTCAAAACAACCGTTCCTTTCCATCAGCTATTAATGAAAAATGAACGCTTTAAGAATGGGGACTTTAATACCGGATTCCTTAATGAATGGGACTTTGAGGCAGAAGCCAAAGCCCTTTTAGGTACAAAAAAATAAGTTTAAAGAACAAACAAGATAAGCAAAGCCTCATCCACTATTGGTGAGGCTTTTGCGTTTTAATTAATATGAAAAGTTTCTGGCGGCTGTTTCGTTACATCAAAAACTATAAAGGCTACGTTTCCCTCAATGTTATCGGAAACGTATTCATGGCTTTGTTTACAGCGGTTAGTATTCCTGCAATTATCCCTTTTTTACAGATTCTATTTAACCAGGCTCCTACGATTGATGAACGGCCGGAGGTTAATGGTCTAGACGACCTTGTACAGTTTTTTAAGTATCAGTTTAGCCATTCGATGTCCGTGAATGGGAAGGATACGACCTTGATCTACTTATGCTTGATTATTGTTGGTCTATACTTTTGTATAAATTTTTTCAGGTATTTATCGCTTTTTGCGATGGCTCCGGTACGAAATGGAATAGTTCGTGATTTGCGGGCGCAGCTTTATGCAAAGATGTTGTCTATGCCGCCTTCCTACTTTAGTGAAGAACGTAAAGGAGATTTAATGTCCCGGATAACGGCAGATGTTCAGGAGATTGAATCCAGTATCCTTAATGTATTGCAAGCTTTGTTTAGAGAACCAATTATTATCGTTTTCTGCCTTAGCTTTATGGTTTATATTAGTCCTTCGCTGACCCTATTCGTGCTTGGACTCATCGTTGCTACCGCACTTATACTCGGGCGGCTCAGCAAAACCCTCAAAAGAAAATCTTCCAGAGCACAGGGCTTGCTTGGAGACCTGATTACAATTATAGAAGAGTCGCTCTCAGGAATGCGAATAATCCAGGGCTTTACTGCCGAAAAGTATCAAAGGAGTCGTTTTGAAAATAAAAATAATGAGTACAGGTCAATTCTAACTAAAGTGATTCGCCGAAGGGATCTCTCCTCACCACTCTCTGAGTTTTTAGGCATAATGATCGTGGCCGTTTTGCTTTGGTATGCCTCACGACAAGTATTTCAGGAGGACATGGATGCCGCTACTTTATTTGCATATCTACTAGCGTTCTTTTATATCCTGAATCCGGCCAAAGCATTTTCGAAAGCATTTTTTAATGTACAAAAAGGAATTGCTGCGATGGAGCGGGTAGAGGAAGTCCTGGATGCAAAGAATGAGATTACTGACCATAGAGATGCGAGATCAATACAACATCTGGAATCATCAGTTGTATATGATAAGGTCTCTTTTAAATATCCTAATGATGACCGATGGGTATTAAAAGAGGTGGATATAGAAATTGAAAAAGGAAAAGTAGTTGCATTAGTAGGGGCATCCGGAGCCGGTAAATCTACTTTAGCAGATTTGTTACCGCGATTTTTTGATGTTACCTCCGGTGCAATCCGTATTGACGGGGTAGATATCAGAGCGTGCAAGATCAGCGAATTAAGATCACTCATGGGAATCGTAACCCAGGAAGCAATACTCTTCAATGACAGTATTTACAATAACATTGTTTTTGGAGTAGAAGGGGCTAGCGAAGCGGATGTAATACATGCTGCTAAGGTGGCGAATGCACATGATTTTATTATGGAAGCAGAAGCGGGATATCAAACGAATATAGGAGACCGCGGAGCAAAACTTAGTGGGGGACAAAGACAAAGGCTAACGATCGCCAGAGCAGTTTTAAAAAATCCTGAAATCTTAATTTTGGATGAGGCAACTTCTGCCCTGGATTCTGAATCGGAGTTATTAGTGCAACAGGCATTAAATAAACTGATGCAAAATAGAACAGCCATTGTGATTGCACATCGGCTTTCGACTATTCAACATGCCGACGAAATCATTGTATTGGAGGAAGGAGAAATCATTGAAAGAGGTACCCACGACGAGTTAATGCAGCAAAGTAAAACCTATAAAAAGCTCGTAGAGCTGCAAGCCTTATAATCAATCAAAACTCTTTTTTGGAGCTTTATCTACTCATTTATACAATTTTAGTATCCTTTTAAGGAGGGATAATTTTAACGAATAGCGTTAAAGTGTGTCTAAGAATTGACGTACTGTTTCAATTTCGCCTTTTAAGTTGTAATTTTAGTATTCAAATTTATCATATGAGATTAAGTATACTAGTCCTTTTATTCAGTTGTTGTGCCTTTATTGGTTCTGCACAAATAACGATTACCAGTGCCACTTTTCCGGTAGCAGGAGACACTTTACGTACTGTAATTGATGGATTGCCTTCGAATATTGTGGTTAACCCTGCTGGTGGAGCGATAGGAGCAAACTGGGATTTTAGCTCCTTACAAGGGGTGCTTAATCAATCCGTTTATCAACCTGCTAGTGCTGGTGCTGGTGCGGCCAGTTTTCCAAACGCTGATTTAGTAACCATCTCAGGAGTAACCGGAGAGAATTATTATAATGTAGTTGATGGATCATTTCAATTTATTGGTTACCAGGGGCCTGATCCGGCAGGATTAGGGATAGATTTAGCTGTAAACATTAATCCGAGTCTGCAGGAACGAATAGCACCTTTGGATTTTGGAGATACTTATACTGATGAAGGCGCTGTATTATTACCGGTATCTGCGGATGATCTGCCTGGTGCATTGGTTGATAGTTTTGCAATTACACCAGATTCTTTGCGTCTGCGACTATCTATAGATCGAACTGCTTTTGTGGAAGGTTGGGGAACCATGACCATTCCTGGAGGAACTTATGATGTCTTACGAGAGAAACGGATAGAGGAATCAGAAGCACGTTTGGATATCAAAGTTGGGATCGGACCATTCTCCGAATGGGTTGATGTAACGGATATTATTGGTCTGGAGTTTTTGGGTAAGGACACAACCACTACATATCGGTTTTATTCAGAAGACTCAAAAGAGCTGATTGCTATAGCTACTGTTGATAATGAAAATAATGATTTAGTCCGCTTGGTAGAGTATAAATATAATGATGTCACTACAAACATTCGTTATGTAAATAATGGTAAGCCCGATCTCTTAGCTTATCCTAACCCTGCTATTGAAGATATCAGACTTGAGTTTATGAATTTACCTGCTGGTACATATACGGTCAAAATACTTAACATACTAGGTATCGAAGTTTGGGAGGAAAATTACTATGTACAAGGGGACCTTATGGCCGAAGTAGATATCTCAAAGCTACGCAAAGGGACCTATTTATATAGCCTTGTAAACCAAAATGGCAAAACGATTTCTACTAAGCGCCTTATTGTAATGCGTCCATAAAGTTAATTTTGATTATTCTGCAACATCATTGTTAATCGCTTGTCATTATAAGCGTATTAATAATTATTGTATAATGGCGATTGAATTATTGATTTGATATTGAACAACTTCATTGATAACTCAGCTAATCGCCTAAGAGCTTAGCTATGAAAAAAATAACCTTAGTATTTATCTCAATCCTATCTTTTAGTATTTTTTCTCTTGCGCAAGACCAGGAAACGGTATTTGAATATAGTGGACTTAAGCTTACTGGCTTATGGGGCGGACCAGTGTATGGCCTGACACCAATCAGTAATGAGAATGTATTTTATCGTGGAGGTTTTGGAGGTTTAGAGTTTAATAAGAATTTATTCTTGGGTTATGCTGCATATTGGCTTGATGAGCGAGTAGTAATTCCGGAGTATCCTAACCAAAGACTTGATTTAAGTTTTAAAGGAGCCATTTTATCTTATGCACACAAAGCGCACAAAACGGTTCACCCCAAATTTGCTTGCTTTGTAGGAGGAGGAAAAATCGACGTTGAAGCGGAAGAAGATGATAAGATCTTCGTTTTGCAGCCTTCAGCAGGAATTGAAATAAATGCCTTTAAATGGTGGCATATTGATGTACTTGCCGGGTATCGTATCATCAGTAATACAGATTTAGCTAATTTGGATGATCAGACGCTATCAGCTTTTCAAGCAGAAATAAAACTTAGGTTCGGAATATCCTGGGGTTGGCATTAAATAAAGCTATACTTGCTGGTAAGCATAAAGCATTGCTAGCCAATGACTGAATCCACCACCAATTACGAATACATGCCATATTGCATGATTGTAGGGGATTTTGTTCCATGCATAGAATACAGCACCTATTGTATAGCTAATCCCTCCGATTAGTATCCAACCAAATACATGATTGGGCATTTCAGCTTTAAGGCTTGGCATGATGAATACAGCCATCCATCCTAAAAAAAGATAAAATGCGAGTGAGAGCCATTCCCACCGTCCAATTAGAAAAAGTTTGTAGATAATACCGAAGACGATGAGGCTCCATAAAATTATTAGATAATTATGGCCGTAATCATTATTAAGATATCGCAAAACGAAAGGAGTGTGCGATCCGCCAATAAGAAGAAAAATACAAATGTGATCAATAACCTTGAACCTCTTTTTCAGGTTACCAGAGACTGCATGATAAATAGTAGAGGCTAAGAAAACTAGAAAAAGAGACACACAAAAAATGGTGAGCCCAATCTGATGTGGAGGTTGCCATTTTAATAACCCCAGAGAAATCATTGGGAAAGCACCAACGACTGCTAACAAAATTCCTACCCCGTGCGTGATTACATTCGCTTTTTCTTCACGATCTTTTGGTAACATAAAGCGAAGGTAATTAAAAAAGGCCTTATCGTTTGATAAGACCTTTTAATATCATTTGCTTTAGGAAAATATAGAATAGATTAATTTAGATTTTTACCTAAATTAATCTATCTATTTTATGACTAATATTATCCTACCCAGGTATAACCTCCGTCAGTACCTTTGGCTTTATTCTGAAAAACGGTTTTGGAATTGGTCATAAAGCTTTTAACTTTCAATTCGCTGAGTTTGATTTTTACTTTTTTCATCATTATCACGGTTTTGGATAGTGTTTATTAGTGTCCAGGCGCTTATGCGCAAAATAAATTTTAGTCGATTTAAAGGGGAGGTTATGTTAGTTGCTAAAGGGAGGATTGTATTTTCTATATACAAAAGATCAAATTTGATGCCAAACATATTATGATTAAATATATTTCAAATAATTTTCATCTATTCTATGGAGATTTGGACCCAATTTATTGAAGAGTTATGTGCTCCTCCTGTCTTGAAGATTAATGCGCCTGCCCTAAGCGAGCAGCAAATAGACTTATTTGTCCAAAGAGAAGATTTGATACATCCCAGGTTGTCGGGGAATAAATGGCATAAGCTAAAGTATAATATAAAGGAGGCCTTGGATTCAAATAAGAAGACTTTAATCACATTTGGCGGGGCTTTTTCTAATCATATTGCTGCTACTGCAGAAGCAGGAGAAATATTTAGACTATCAACTATAGGAATAATAAGGGGAGAAGAAGAGGGTACTAATCCAACTTTGAGAAAAGCCAAAGAATTGGGAATGAAACTCATCTATGTATCAAGGACAGCTTATAGAGACAAAGTAAAATTAATCAATGAGTTGGGCTTAGATCTTTCACAATCCATTATTATTCCAGAGGGAGGCACCAATGAAAATGCGCTAAAGGGATGTGAGGATATTATTTTGAAATCACCAATCAGGGATAAAATTGATTATTGGTGTGTCGCATGTGGTACGGGAGGGACTGCAGCTGGGATGATTACAGCTTTAGAAGGACAAAGTGAACTACTAGGTTTTTCCGTTTTGAAAGGAAACTGGATGGAGAAAGAGATCAATGATTTATCAGCGACACGTAAAGGATCAGCGAATAAAAATTGGTCCGTGAATACGGATTTTCACTTTGGAGGATACGCTAAGTTTAACGAAGAGTTAATTGATTTTATCAATGTCTTTAAAAGAGACCATGGTGTACAACTTGAACCAGTGTACACCGGCAAGTTATTCTTTGGATTATTTGAATTGATCGCGCAAGATTATTTTACTCCTGGGACGAGCATTGCAGTTATTCATACAGGTGGTTTACAAGGGTTAGAAGGTTTTGCGCAGAGATATGGCGCTCTGATAGCATAACACTCTTGTATTTTAGTCCGTAGTGACTGGTTGCGTTTGGTCAACTTCTTCATGAACTTCAACAATTGGTAATTCTACATAAAACTCTGTGCCTTCGCCAACTACTGTATTGAAATAGATTACACCCTCTACAGACTCAATAATGTTTTTGGATATCGCTAAACCCAGACCTGTTCCTGAACTTTTGGTCGTAAAATTAGGGACGAAGACCTTATCTTTTTTATCATCTGAAATTCCCGTACCGTTATCTTTGACCTTTAAGGAGACAACATCTGAGGACCGATAAAGAGAAACCTGGATTATGCCATCACGATCTTCTGGTATTGCTTGTTGAGCATTTTTAAGGAGATTAGTGAGTACTCGAATCATATGGCTTTTATCGGCATATACGATATAAGTTTCTTCTGGCAACTGTAATGAAATATCTATACCCTGGCCATCTCCATCATGGAATAAATCATAAACGGAAAGGACTAATTGATTGAAGTTGATATTTTGATTTTCTGCTCTAGGCATTTTAGCGAAATTACTAAACTCAGAAGCGATATGAGCGAGATTATCAATCTGCTCGATCAAGGTATTCGATACTCTTTTGAGTAATGGTTCAATATCATCAGGCTTTGAACGGAAAGCGTGTTGTAGATATTGAATACTAAGCTTCATTGGAGTGAGTGGATTTTTAATCTCATGCGCAACCTGTTTGGCCATTTCTCTCCAGGCACCTTCTCTTTCAGACTGGGCTAAGGCGTCAGCACTGTCTTCTAGCTTTTTGATCATTTTATTATACTCGCTGACAAGCACTCCGATCTCATCTTGAGAATTCCACTCTAGTCCTTGATTTCTACTACCTAACTTGATTTGTTTGAGTTTATCTCCAATAGCAGAAATAGGGCGCGTAATGGAGTTAGCAACGACAATCGTCAAACCACCTGCAATAAGTAATAAGAAAACATATACATTGATCAGGGTACCCATAAATACAGTAACATCACTTCGTAGGTTTGTTTGTGTATAATAGGGCAGACCTAGAAAGGCAATATTTTTATTTTTTAATTTTAATGGGATATAAGCAGACTTATAGTTAAGATTTCCCATCATTTCATTCTCCTGAGTATAAGCAGAGTGGCCTAGTTCACTAAGGGCTCGAAAGGCAGGTGCTGCCATTTGCTCAGAGATAATCCCTTTGTTAAAGATGTCTTCTTCTGAGGAAGCTATCAGCGCACCATTCAGGTCATACATGTTGACATCTAATCGATGGATTCGAGAAAGGCTATTGACTAAGTCAAGCTGAATCAGATTTTCTTTGGTAGGCACAAAAGCGGTATCCAGATAGTGTGTTACTAAGGATAATTCGTGCATTGCTCCTTTTTCGACGGACTCGGTTTTTCGGCCTAATCTTTTTCCGTGATACTCATTAGAACCAGTGTTGAAAAACCAAACCGTAACGATCCCGATCGCCAGGAATGACACGACAATCATACCGATGACCGAAAACTGTATTCTATTCCGAAGAGAAGGCCTTCGGCTGAGAAAAAAGTTAACGGAATTAGGTAGAATCTTTATAAAGTAATTTGTAATCGTAAAGAAGAGTACAAATAGTAAAAGGTTCGAAAAGATATAAGAGAAAAGCGATATCGCTTTCTTAAGGTGTGCTTCGGATTCTTTACCGATCACAACAACAATATTATCAGATGCGGCATAAATTAGCTCTGAACGATTACCGACAGTTTCTTCTCTAAAGGTACCCTCTTCGGGTAGAGTGGTCAATTTTAAGGAGTTCCCGTAGATATTACCTTCATAATCTATTCTTCGGTTATTCTTGTAGACTGCATAATCATACTTGCTCAGTTTTTCGAGGTTTTTGTATGGCTTATCTTTTAGGAGCTCTGTATATACTTTTGAAGGCTCTCTACGCTGTCTTTGAATCTCCATCACCAAGTTAATGGATTCTCCTTCTATATCTTTGCGTGGCAGATCGAATTGAACTAAGTAAGCAGATTTACCCCGGTCATTCGACCAGTATTTAATATTTTGATTCTTGGATTTTGTTGGTGAAGCATTTTCGAGCTTAAGTGCCATGGCCTCCCAATCTAATTCTTGTCCACTTAAGATTGCTCTATTATCTTTATCAAAACCATATATAGCGTAAGCATAATTATAGAATAGATAAGTATCATTGGTAAAGTGCTGATCTAATTCTTTATAGATATCGGATGGGGTGATTTCATTAATTTTACTGCTGATCCTGACTCCGATCGTCGGATCACTTGCCATTTTATCCTGTAGATCTTCCAAAGATTTTTCTACAATTGCATCTTCTGGATCAGTGAGTTCCTTTGCATAAGCCTGACGAATTACATTGTCTTTGTAAGCATTATAGCGGAACAGTAATATAGAAGGAAATGCAGATAATAAAACTAACCAGATGAGTAACCAGGTGAAGTTGGGCGTGTTATTATCTATGAACAAATCAAAGACCAGAATAAAAATTATCGACAGGACTAAAATGTACTGCGGACTTATAATAAAGTCAATCTTAAGCAGAATTGGTAATATACCAAACATCGAAATACCAAGAGCGAGTAACCGTTGGTTCCGATTTAGACCTATTCGTTTTATGGTCATCATCATTCGATGACTGAACAAAAATAACGTAATCAATAAAAGGATTATCCCCGTAACTGCAAGTAAGCTATTCGTGCCTAAATCAAAAATATTGTTGAAGTCAAAATCCAGTGAAGTATTAAAAACGAGGGTTTTAAATACTGCTGTCAAGGTAAGAATGAACCCAAAAATAGAGAGGTAACTTATTGTGGTTACAAATATCTTTTTACGTTTATTAAAACGCTCGTAAGGTCCCATTGGAATCTCACTATGTAGAAATCCCATTACCCAGAAGAAGAGTACAATGTTGATTAGTAAATCTCCTAGTGATGCGCTGAGTACGGTATCAAAGTTCTGATTGAATAGAGAAAACTCTTCGAATTTCTTTCCAAATCCATATAAGTAAGTAGCGAGTCGAAGACCAAAAACAGCGATGATGAAAAATGCTGCTCCCGCAAAAGTTTGTCCTTTTTGAATATAACTCTTACCTATTCGGTAAAAGAAAATAATCAAAAAGAAGAAAGCACCTAGATAAAGTGCTAATGATGCTAACAAAGCGCTATGATCTACAACTGGTTTTTCCGCTTTAAGGTGAAAAAGTGTTTTACCTGATTTACTAATGATTGGGAAATCACTTTTCTCAGAGATTACAAGTGAACTTGGAATTTCATCACTTGCCGCAAATTTGTTGGACAAATAATTACTTTCCAGATCAAACTGATATTTTATCGGAATAAATGCACTAATAGTGTAGGCTCCGATATCTGGTGCTCTGAATTGTTCTCCTATTTGAACGTAGTAACCGTTTTTGAGTGTTTTGAACTGATAAGTCCGATTTGTCGTTAACCCTTCTAAATCCTTCGCCGATGGAAGAATAGCGTTATTGGTCCAAAATATTAAGGAATCTCCTTGATGAATGGTAATGGTAAAGTCCTTTTCAGAAATCTCCTTTAATACAAGGAAATCACTTTCACGGATAGCAATATCCTTAGTACCTTTTTGAGAAAGTTGACGATCTAGGTATGCTTTGTTTTCCAAAAATGCAATTACTTCTGTCTCCTGTTGATGTAGATACTGCGTAATTTGAGAAGTATATTGCTGGATATCCGTCTTACGGCTGAATCTGTAATCATAGATTAGCGCAAAAACTAGTAAGACAGTAGCTAAGATTAAGAATATAAAACGCTTTTGCATCTTCATTAAGGAGTTCGGAGGGTTTTCGCCTATAACTCGGATTTAGTTCGTTGAATAACCACAAATTTTAATCCAAAACAGGTTAAAATTTAAAGAAATACGTTTAAATGCTGTGTTCTTTCCGAATATATTTACCTTCTCGAATATTAAAGTTGGTAGTTTAAAATGTTAAATAACACATTGTTAATTGTTTACAAATTAAATAAAAAATAAATAATTATCTTAATTGAAGCAGTTTTTAGCGGTTTTTTATTGAATTATTTGAATTGTTGAGATATAGAAGCACCTTTGTATTGTTTAATTCAAATGGAATGGAATGAAGTTCTATATATTCTGCTTGTTTGTATTACAAGTAGTTTGAATTAGCTTGAAGAATTACTGCATTTTATGGTGCAGAACAAAGATATTCAGCAATGTCTCTATCGCGGTTCCAATCTATTCCGATCAGTTTCGGATTAGATTAGGAAATGAGGAAAGTCCGGACAACGTAGAGCAACCACACCATCTAACGGATGGGATTCTAGTTTTTATTCTTTTGGGGATAAAGGTTAGAAGACAGAAAGTGTCGCAGAAAATAACCGCCTTGATATTTCGATAGAAATCATCAGGGTAAGGGTGAAAACGTGCGGTAAGAGCGCACGATTCTTTTGGGTAACCATTAGAATGGATAAACCTTGTGGGTTGAAATGCCACGTACATTCTGATTCCTTTTTCAATGCTACCTTTTGTAGGGAGCAATTGAAAAAAAGCAGGGCGGCTCACCTTGTCTCAGGCAATTTTGTCTGAGGTCAGAAGGGGTAGGCAGATAGACCCTGGCCGTGAGGCTTGGGCTAGATAAATGATAGAGCTCTCATTTTGCTGCCGATTATTGTCGGATTAAAATGTAGAGGACAGAATCCGGCTTACTAATTGCTGATCGATTTTTATCGGAAGGTCAATTTTGACCTTCCGGTTAAATCAACCCTTAGTTTTATTCCAATGAACTTAAAATCAATTATTCTCACCACTCTGTTTCTTTTTTATTATTCGCTGATCGCTGCGCAACCTGGATGTATGGATCCCCTGGCACTCAACTATGATGCTCAGGCTACTACGAACAATGGCTCCTGTGTTTACGCTATTACGGAGTATACGCCTGCTCAGGTAACGCTATTGCCGGATATATTACATGAAGCATCTGGAATTGAATGGCTTCCTTCCGGGCTTTATATTCATAATGATGCCGGAAACCCTGATCGCCTTTATCGGATTGATTCTTTAAGCGGCGAAATTCTACAAACAATTACAATTGCAGGAGCTGATAATTTGGATTGGGAAGATATTACAGAGGATGAGGATTATATCTACTTAGGAGATATCGGTAATAATATTGGAAATCGAACAGATCTTCGTATTTATAAAATTCAAAAATCAGAATTAGTCAATAATGTAGTTAATGCTGAAATTATTGACTTCTATTATGAAGATCAAGTAGATTTCGAACCAGGAATGAATGATCATAATTATGATTGCGAAGCACTAATTGCCTACGGGGATAACTTACACCTTTTTACCAAAAACTGGGAGGATAAAAAGACTCGCCACTACGTTCTTCCCAAAACGGCAGGTAACCATGCTGCAAATTTGGTAGAAGAGTTAGATGTAGAAGGCTTAATTACTGCGGCTGATATATCTGCCGAAGGTGCTTTAGTGATGATAGGCTACACAGAGTTTGGGCTTAATTTTATGTGGTTATTTTTTGATTACACAGATTCACAGTTTTTCTCAGGAAATAAACGAAAAATTGCGCTTGGAGCCGGATTTAATAATGGGCAAACAGAAGGGCTTACCCTTCGGAATAATTCCTATGGCTATATTTGCTCTGAAGCCTTTTCGGTCAATCAAAGCCTTGTATTGCCTCAAAAAATGCTATCTTTTTCGGTAGGGCAATGGCTTGATCCTCCGCTTACAAACGTTCAGGATTTAACGCTTTTCCGCGGAGCAAAAGCTTTTCCTAATCCTTTTAAAAGTTTTGTGAAAATTGAATTAGAAAAACCAATAGATCGTTGGAGATTACTGGATACGCTTGGCAAAACGATTCATCAGGGTAGGGGAGATGAGGTAGTAGAGTATAAATTTAATACAGGCAGCTGGAGCCCCGGAGTTTATTTTTTTGAAGTATACTCGGGTGGCAAACTAGAGTCCATTCGCTTAGTTAAGGAAGAATGACGTTTGAATCAGCGCAGAGCTCGATTTAATCGAGCCCTTAAGCATAAATAAAAAAATCCTCGCAGGAATTATTACCTACGAGGATTTTTTGAGTTAAATGCTAGATAGCTATTATTACTCTGAATCTGGATTAAACGCTGCGAAATCAAATAATAAGGTAAATCGTAGAGTGTTATCCAGTGGATTTCGTTGTTGAGTAGTTGGTACTAAGTAAGAGAAGTTCAAACCAAATACATTGTACTTAAGGCCAAGACCTACTGTAAAGTACTTACGGTTTCCTTTTGTTTGATTCTCAGAATAATAACCTGCTCTTACAGCAAACTGCTTATCGTACCAGTATTCTACACCAATAGAATACATTAACTCTCGTAATTCTTCAGACCCACCACCTGGTGCATCACCAAAAGAACTTAATAAGCCAGAGAAGGTCGATTGTTCTTTATAATCCGGAATACCGTTGGCATCCTGGTCGCAATCATTACCCAAACATGGTGTTGGTACCAGAAATTTATTGATATCAGCTGCAATCGTAAAAGTATTGAATTCGTCAAAATTCAAATCCCAGGCAGCCCCAATACCTAAATTAGTAGGAATATAATCCCGATTAATAGATTTTGTATAAGAAATCTTTGAACCCAGATTAGTAATCGCAGCGGCAACAGTTAAGTTAGAATTTCCATTCTGTAATTTAACTGGTGTTTTATAAGTCAAGGATAAATCAGCAGCTCCGGCAACACCTGGAGTAATTTCAATATCTCCAATACTCTGTCCAGCGGCAAGATTTGAATAGATGAATTTTGGCGTAATCGCTACTGACAATTGCTCAGAAAGTTTACGCGCATAAGCAATCGAAAACTCAAATTCATTAGGGCGTCCAGTACCTAAAGGTTGACCGTTGTCATCCGTAAATGAAATTGTACCTAGCGAGAAGTACCTTAAACTAGCACCGATGGTTTGATCGTCATCGATCTTTTTATAACCTGCCAAGTAGGCGAGGTATACATCCTGAAGGCCTAATGCTCTTAGCCAAGGTGTATAAGTTGCAGCTAAAGCAACGTCATTTTCTGCAAAAGCTAATTTAGAAGCATTGAAATGCATGGCATTCGGATCTGCAGAAATTGCTAATCCTACGTCGCCCATAGCTCCAGAACGTGCATCGGGAACGATTCTTAAGAATGGTACCGCAGTTACAATTGTATTAGGACATGGTTGTCCATCAGGAAGCGAATAATTACCACTACCAGGAGGGTTCTCCAAACATTGGGCATTACTTTCCGTTGCAGTCCCTAAAACAATCAGTAAAACAAATACCGTAAAAATCAATTTTTTCATGATGTCATCAATCGTTTGTCGAAAATTCCTGCAAATATAGTCAAATGTTAAAAAGTTATTGTGCAGATTTTCTATTTAAAAGAATAAAGTGTGTTTTTATCAGGAGTGTATGTTAAATTTTAAACTTCAATTAACTCAATTATAAATCAACATTAATACCAGACTTTCAATGTAGTCGCTTAGAACTTACATGCGAAAGTAGCTTAAATAGCTTAATTTATTATTCAGGTGAAATGTCAGGATTCGGTTCTAGGTCCTTAAGTCAACAGTAAATAAGTTCAATACGTCTTAAACGTGGGAGGATATGTCAAGATTACTCACAGTTCCACTTATTTTGCCAAAAATCAGTGTGCATACTCTAATAATAAACTTCCTTCTGGCTTTTAATCAAAATGCATGACTAAGAAAACTACTTCTAAGTCATGCATTCCGAATATAAAGCGTAGATCCGATTAGAATATTGTGAATGTTAAAATTTTTAAGACTTTTTAATTTTTTGGCTTATTTGAGGATGACCAGTTTTTCAAAATCTGATTCAGAACTTTTTGCATCATCTGATCGAACTTTCACTTTATAAAGATATACGCCTTTTCCAAGGCGATCGCCATAATCGTCTGTTCCGTCCCATTTAATGCCTGATATTCTACCTCCGTCCGTAAAAAGCTGCGTCTCAATTGTCTTTACAATTCTTCCGCTAATAGTGAATATCTGAATCTGAACGTCGACTCCTTGATCCTTGATGTTATGCTCAAATTGAAAATTGGTACAGGTCGTAAAAGGGTTAGGGTAGTTAAGGACATAATCGAGCGCAATCTCTTCATTCCCTGCCACGACAAACTCTGTATAACCTTCCCCGGAATTATTAGCAACATCCCAGGCTTTTGCTTTGATGACGTGTCTCCCTTCTTCAAGATTGAAGAGCGGAAAGCGTACAGTACCTTTAGTATAGTCATCCAATTCTGATTCGTAGAAATCATTCAAAATATAGGTGTCCTGTGTGTTTTCATCTAGCACACCTGTCAAATCGTGGCCTATACTGTTTCCTACTACATTAATTCCGTTATCATCAGATAATCTTACAACCAGGGTTGGGCTAGGATTAGTAATACCTCCAAAGACAAAATCTTCATTATTCATAAATACTTCCACCAAAGGCCCTTGATTATCTGCTGCTGCATCCGGGTTGGTACCGCCGATAATAAAGTTTTCGAATACACCAGCTGCATCCAATTGCTGTCCATCATGCGCATAATAGCTAATTCTACCTAGGCCGTAGTCATAGTTAATATCCTTAGGGACTACGAACGTAAAGGAGAAGGTTCCATTAGTCACACTGGCATTACCACGGAAGATGATGCTCTGTTGAATATTAAATGATCTTTCTGGACTTGCAGCGTCCTGAGAAAGTGTTCGTGCTTGGATCATTTTATCATAGACCGTAGGACTGATTGTTCCATTAAAGTCAGTCAGGACACTGCCATTATGATCTGTGACTACCCCTTCAATGGTAACTCTTTGTAAAGCCTGAATGGTATCTACAATAATAGTTGCTAAGGTCGAGTCATAGCTTCCATTTGCTACAGAAATACCGTTCACTGAAGTTGTGCTTACATTGTATTTTGGTACTGCTAAATGCATAGAAGGGTCACCAATTAGTGCGAATTTCCTTGCATTATCACTTAAGGTGTCTGCTGAGTTGGAATTTTTTGATAGTCTCAATATTTCCCCAATTGTAGGGATTGCCTGCCCAGGAGTTTGAAAGATAGTATCAAAAACGGCTTCGGTTAATCGGCGGTTTTCACTAGCATAAACTGCCCTAGTTGTAGTAAATAGGCCAATTACACCTCCATCAGCTTTAAGCAGTGATTGTTCACCCGCTGAAGTGATCGAAGGTTCATCAAAACCAGTAAATGAGCAGGTAGCGGTAACTAGTAAGGGATAGCTATCACTACTATTCCAGTTTTCTATATCATCATTAGTAAGTACACGTTCCTGAGCCCAGCCCTTTGAGCCACCGTGACCAAGGTAATTCATGACTAAGTTACCTTTAAATATATCCCGGTTAATCGCTTCATTAGCTTTTGGAAAACGATCACCACCAGGCGTTGAGACCTGCTGATAGGCATCAAAATATATTTTGTTGAGGTTAAACTGTTTATGGTTTTTGCGAACTTTTTCTCCAATTGCATCCGCATCACCAATATGCCTGTTAGAATCTTCATCATCAGCACAAAATGTAAGGCGATTTCTCCAATCACCGAAAAAGTCCGGATTAGTATCGTAGTTGATTATTTTCTCTATAACTGCATCTGCTTCTGCCGTTGTTCTTGCCGGAATACGGCCGATTGCAATATCGAGTGCCCCCCTCAAGTTGCTCCCCTCATTATTAGAGAGTAAGGCAAAGTAATCGTCAGAAGGAAAAGCATTAATGCCATGCAACGAAGTTCTTGTTTCGTAGGTCGGTATAAAGTTTAGCCCCTGACCTGTAATGTCTCTAAAATCATAGGTGGCATCTCCCAATAGCAATAGATATCTAAATTGCTCGGGGTTTCGATCGTAGAGCATTTTTGCAAAGTCACGAATAGCTGAAATATCCCGACTGCCACCACCAAATTCATTAAATACTTGCTCAATATTTACGGCTGCAACCTGAAGACCGTCGTGCGTACTCCGGTGCTGTGCTAAAGTTTGCGCAGCTGCTTCAAAATCCTTATGATAGATAATTGCTAAGTTGATATTGTCAATGCCATGAATGTTCTGATTAGCAACTACTTCAACAGCTGTCGGCGCAGGAAAATTTCCATTACTGTTAAAGGCAACAAATGTCCGAAGTATGGTATCAGTTGTTACCCCATAACTAAGTGTACTTCCACTAAGATTCACTTGTTGTAATGAAGGTTTTAAAGGATCAGTAATGTCCCAAACCACTGTGTTAGCATTACAATTCCCAATTTCAAAACTGGCTGTTGAAAAGTCCATAGTTTTGTGATCACTGAATATTATTTCATCCGTAACCAGCGCTGTGCTAGCCCTTGCCTGTAATTGTATATAATCTAGCCAGCCAATATTGGTACCGTCACCAATACTATTATATTGAATGGTTACATCGAAATTACTCCCATTAACCTTGAACTCATCATTCAGTGTTTTACTTTTAGCATAATCTCTTTCGTTATCCGTGAAGTTAACGCTTCCAATACTGCCGGATTGAAACTCTTGCCCGTTTACGATGACTTCAAAACGGCTGGAACTTTTAGCTCTGGCAGCAAATTGTACTTCAAACTGAACAGAGTCGCCAGTGATAATATTTGGGAAGTCGAAATTATAGGTACGCTCCCGTGTTGGGTTGAAAGGATCACCATACCAATGCCGTCCTGAGCCTTGAGCACCCAGAGATTCATTCAAGAGGTTAAAAGTTTCTTCTTCCATTCGCTGGTAGCTATCGTACGCTGATGAGGTGTAGTCCGTAGCATTTAAGGAAGCTTGTTCGCTGACTCTTAGACCATCCTCTGTACCAACCTTTAGAAAGTAATGATTTTCGAATGAATAGACATTTTTAGGTCGATTATAGGTTTTGGTAGCTTGGTCATATTCCCATTTGTCAGGCCCTTCAGCATAGAAAAGCACATAGTCCCCTTCATTAAGCTGACCATCTCCGCCATCAACGACTTGTATAGCAACTTCCTCAAGATCATCAAAGCGTTCGGCACCTACTAGTTCCGGAATCATTCCTCCTCCATTGCCAAGTATGCTGATCTTATCTGAGTTAATATTGTTTAAATCAAGATTATCCTGAAAAAAGGAATAAGGAATTTTATGAATCCCGGATGCTGAAACAGCAATTTTGTGGATTGTCCCATTTGATAATTTTGATTCGTAAGTATAGGTATTCCTTCTGGTAACTACAGGGCGGGGTTCATGATCAATGATTAGTTCAAAAGAAATAAGTTTTTCAAAGCTCCCAGAAGCCGTTTTACGAATAGGAATAAAATGGAAATGGACGTAGGAACGTCCGCGGTCGTCTAGTATCTTAGCATCAATATTAATATCAGAGGAAAGATAAATATCGTCTTCAGAAGGTGTTTTGTCAAAAGAGTCATACACTGTATTTACTAATCTTACATTAATGATCCCTGGGCCATCAACTACTCTGCGCTCCATGAATACTGGCAAACTAGGATATTTGCTCGAATACATTGCACCTTCAAAACTCCAACGCGTCAATGGGTAATTACCAGTTGCATTATGAATTGTTGGTGCTTCCGCCCAATCTAAAGTTCTTTTTATCGTTACAGAACTAGCGAGGGTAGAAAATGAAATAATTGAAAAAAGTAAGAGTAACAAGGAGTTTTTCATGTGCAGTATAATTTGTTTGTAATTCATATTACAAATCAAAACAACAATTTTGGAAGTACAATAAGCGTTTTTTATCTTGTTATTGAAACGTTAAGATACAGTAGCTATTGCTTTTAAAATGGCATATGCTAGACTTTTTAGTTATTTTAACAAACACCCTCCAATTTGGTTATTAATAGATCAGTTATTTCCTTTGTACACCGGTTCCAATTCGGACCGAATAAAGGATTTTTGGAAAACAAAAAACGAAACACATGCGGAGTCGAGTTATTTTAGTAATTGGGATGTTATTAGGTTGGTTTGCAGTAGAGGCCCAGGATCCTGTATTTAGTCAATTCTATGCAGCACCCTTACAAATCAACCCTGCATTTACAGGAAACACTTATTCTCCTCATATTTCACTGAATTATCGAAATCAATGGCCGAGTTGGACTAGTGGTACAAGTGCATATGTAACTTATGCAGCATATTATGATCAATTTGTAGAATCTCTAAATAGTGGTTTTGGTCTTTCGATCTTATCTGATGATGCAGGCGGAGGCTTAATAACTACTAATAGCCTAAGTGGATATTTTTCATACAGAGTACAGGTAGTAGATGACTTTTTCCTGAAAATAGGAGTGGAGGCAAGCGCCGTACAATCACGTTATGGTTGGGATAAGTTTTTATTCCTAGATCAGATTGATGAACGTTTTGGCCCAATATCCCCAGGAGGTACACCATATCCTACGGAAGAGAATCAGCCAGACAATCTTAATAATACCTACTTCGATGTTTCTGCGGGTATACTTGCGTACAGCAATATGTTTTATGGTGGTTTATCGCTCAAACACTTAAATACACCTAGTGAATCTGTATTAGATATTAATGATAATATTAATACTGGGTTGCCAATGCGAGTTACCTTGCATGGAGGAATGGAAATAAAAATCCGAGAAGGCAATAAACGTCGTGCCGCATCGTTTATATCCCCGAATCTCATGTTTATCCGACAAGGAGATTTCGGACAAGTAAACGGAGGTGCACTGGCTAATATTGATGCACTTTTTGGTGGACTTTGGTACCGCCACGCTTTTACAAACCCTGATGCAGTTATCGTTTTATTAGGCGTTCAGAAAGATTTTTTCAAGATTGGCTATAGTTACGATATCACTGTTGGAAGTTTGTCCGGCCAAACAAACGGGAGTCATGAAATTTCTCTGACTCTGAATTTTGATCGCGGCAAACGCATAGATTACAATGATTGCTTCCAATTGTTTAGATAAAGATTGTTCTAGTTTATTGAAAAATCTTATCATTTTCCATCTTACATTTTTTATTAATACGAGAACTTACCGTATAAAAACTGGCTTTAATGTGAAGTTTATGCCTCATATTGCCAAAATAATTTAGTGCAAACTGAAAAAGGCATTGAATTTGCTTTTACAGAAATGTTGGCCTAAAAATTAAGGTATTTCATTTTTTCAATATATTTGTTGGTCATTTTAAAAAGAAAATTATTTAAAACAATGAAAAGACTGCTGCAGTTAGGATTTCTTCTTGTCTTCGGTGCATTAATGTTCAGTTCTTGTGGCAAGAAAGAACGCTCCTCATCTACTGGTTGGAAATATAATGATCAGAAGTGGGGTGGCTTCGAAAAGCGTGATTATGAAGGTCAGGCTACCGGCCCAAATCTGGTACTTATCGAAGGAGGAACTTTTACAATGGGGATGACCGACCAAGACGTAATTTACGAATGGAACGCAATCCCCCGTCGTGTAACCGTATCTTCATTCTATATGGATGAGACAGAGGTTGCTAATATTGATTACAAAGAATATTTATACTGGATTCGACGTGTATTCAACGAATCATATCCAGAAGTATATCTTAATGCCTTACCTGATACATTAGTATGGCGGGAGGAATTATCTTTCAACGAGCCTTTCGTTGAGACTTATTTCCGTCACCCTTCGTATGATGATTATCCGGTAGTTGGTGTATCCTGGGTTCAGGCCAATGAATATTGTAAATGGAGAACTGACCGGGTGAATGAGATGATTCTTATCGAAAGAGGCATCCTTAACCCAAATCCAGAGCAAAAAGATGAGGATAACTTTAATACCGAATCTTATTTAGTTGGTCAATACCAGGGAGATGTTCGGAAGAACTTAAAAGATCTTCAAACGGGTGGTGAACGACCTGTTCAATTCGAAGATGGTATTTTACTACCTTCTTATCGACTTCCTACGGAAGCAGAATGGGAATATGCAGCTTTAGCACTCGTAGGTAATCAATCTACAGCTAAAGATGAAAGAATCACTGACCGTCGATTATATCCTTGGAATGGTAATACTGTACGTTATCAGCGTAGAGATAAATACCAAGGTCAGATCCTTGCTAACTTTAAGCGTGGTCGTGGTGACTATATGGGTATGGCTGGTAAATTGAATGATAATGCTCACATTCCATCTCCTGTTAGAGAGTATATCCCAAATGATTTTGGTCTTTACCATATGGCTGGAAATGTTAATGAGTGGACTATGGACCTTTATCGTCCATTGACAAGCTCAACACTAAGAGATGTGGATGAGCAGGATTTGAACCCATTCCGTGGTAACAAATTCCAAACTAAAGTACTAGACGAAAACGGTGTACCTGTTGAAAAGGACAGTTTAGGACGTATTCGTTACAAGTATATTGAAGATGATGAAGCTGCAACTCGTGAAAACTATAAGCGAGGTATGGTTTATAACTACCTTGATGGTGATGATGAGTCTTCTGTAGTTTATGATTATGGTAAGCACACCCTAATTAGTGATAAATCACGTGTAATCAAAGGTGGTAGCTGGGCAGATAGAGCTTGGTGGTTATCTCCAGGAGCTCGTCGCTTCAAAGAAGAAGATAAAGCTGACCGAACTATTGGATTCCGTTGTGCAATGACTCGTACAGGTGGACCAACTGGTAATGAAGATACCGGCGGAAATAGCTTTAAAGTAAAACGTAAAAAAGTAAAACGTAAATACTAGTCGATCTTTAATCGATAAGAAATAAAAAGAAGTCTCGGTGGATAAACACACCGGGACTTTTTTTATTTTGCATGCTATGGTTAAGTTCTTTTTTATTCTTTGAGTTTCACCTTAGAAACTTTGCACCATAGAAAAATATGAATGAAGTAGCTAGTATTTACAAGAAATACCTTGATTCAACGGGAGTAGCCACTGATACCCGGAAAATAAACAAGGGGAATATCTTCTTTGCGCTTAAAGGAGATAACTTTGATGGTAATAAATTTGCGATTCAAGCTATTGAGCAAGGTGCCTTATTTGCAGTAGTTGACGATGATTCTTTAGGGGCGCATCCACAGCTGATTAAAGTCGAAGATGGGTTGAAAATGCTCCAGACTTTGGCTAACTATCATCGTCGTCAGATGGATATTCCAGTGATAGGGATTACCGGCTCAAATGGAAAAACAACTACTAAAGAATTGTTAGCAGCAATTTTAGGGAGTCATTATCGCCTTCATTTTACGCAAGGAAACTTTAATAATCATATTGGTGTGCCATTGACTCTACTAGCTATGCCATTGAATGCCGAAGTAGCTGTTATTGAAATGGGGGCTAATCATATAGGAGAAATTGCAGAATTGTGCGCAATTGCAGAACCAACTCATGGGGTAATTACTAATATTGGCAAAGCCCATCTGGAAGGTTTTGGAGGGATTGAAGGCGTAAAGCAAGGAAAATCTGAGTTGTATAAGTTTCTTGCCAATAACAGTGGAGTTGCTTTTGTTAATCTCGATGAAAACTTTTTATTGGAATTGGCCACTGGCGTTCCAATAATCGTAAAGTATCATCAGAGTGAGACTCCTGATCCAAATGTTTCGATTCTCGAAACAAGCCTATTACAAGTGAACCCCAAGATTAAGATTAGTTTCTTATCAGATAAACGAGATTTTTCTGTTGAAGCAGATAGTCACTTATTTGGTAAATACAACTTTCAAAATATCCAGACTGCGGTTTCAATTGGCAGATATTTTAAAGTGCCTCATGTAAAGATTAAACAGGCTATTGAAAACTATAATCCAACGAATAACAGATCGCAGGTCTTACAAAGTGCTGGTAACACATATCTTTTGGATGCTTATAATGCAAATCCGACAAGCATGCGAAATGCAATAGATGGCTTTGCATTGATGAAAGGAGATAAGAAAATTGCAATTATTGGTGATATGTTGGAGTTGGGAGAGTATAGTGAGGAGGAGCATCGAATAATTTTTGAATACGCTCAATCTAAACAATTTGATCAATTAATTTTAGTTGGCCAGTTATTCGGCAAAATCTCAAACCTTTCTGAAGAAGAAGTACTTCATTTCGAAAATGTTGAAGGTTTAAGAACCTGGTTCAATACAAAAAATATATGCGATGCTACTATTTTACTTAAAGGATCACGAGGGATTCGCTTAGAAAGATTACTTAGCTAAAGCGTTTGTAAGCATTTAGTAATCTATCAGGTAGTTTGTCTTGACAAGATTCAAGGTAATCTTCATAAGAACAAGGTAATAAACGATGTCTCTCATGTTCTTTTTGAGTTTTTACTGGAATCTGCATCCACCAACGTCCACTTCGTTTACTTTTCCAAAAGGTAACTGGTTTTTCAATATGCTTAAGTTCTACAATATATTCAATTAGGCCATCCATTGAAGCGGGGAAGTCTCCTTTTCGGTGATCATAACCGTCAATGAAATACCAAATTAATTGCGCGAGGAGCTGAGCAGTTTGATTATTTGAATCTTTTTCTGCCTGATAACCATAGATTCCAATGGAAGTAAGTTTATCACTCATTCCTGCGTAATGACATAGTTTACATGCATCTTCAGAAAAAATCCCACTAGGACTTGGTCGTTCGATTCCTTGTGCATCAGATGATTTTAGGACACTTAAGTTGAAACAGAGCATATCCGCATCTCTGATTATAGGTTCTGCATCTTCTAGATTCCTCTTTACCTTTCCTAAGCGAAGTAGGTCAAAACTGTTTTCATTCATTGTGCCGAGTAAAGAATCAGGTGTATAATGACTTTGAAAGCCAATAATTCCAAGGTTGAATAGATTTGACTGATCTAAATTGAGGATATTATTCAGGTATGCAGGCTGACTTAGTGAATATGAATATTGTATTTTTTCATCTATGCAAACGAGGTTAGTTGATTTTTTAAGTTCATGGTATGCTTTAAATTGAGCAAATGAATGATTGGTATCTCTTCCTATTATTATAGGGAGTATATTACTATTAAGGAGCTCTGTTATGACAGGAATGATAAAAGAAGGATCATCATTTCTTAAATTACCAAGATCAGCAATTCTCAATTGATGAAAAGGGTAGCTCATAGTGTATAACTCCTTTCTTGCTCTATTTGAAGATTCTTCAGAAACACCTAAAATTGCAATATTCACTTTCTTTAAATCAGTAAATTTACTAATGTGGATAGCAATATTGCGACCGAAGTCATCCTTTGATAAGTTGTCAATAAAGTCTTTATCATTAAACTGAACAGGACTTAACCAATGCTCTAACATAGAAGTTTAAATTTTTGACAAATGTAATTATTCCATGGTTTAAAATTGGAATAGGTGACTTTTAATAATAATTCAAGTCAGAATGATATTAGTATGGTTTTTGATAGAATTACGAAATCCGGTGCGATAGGATGCAACCTTCTTAATTATAGTGTCGTAACAGCATTGGAGCTATTGGAAACGTTCTAGTATTGGTTTTATAATTCATCCATAATTATCGCCATACTAGTGACACTTAAAACGGATAATATTTGGAGAATTCCAGAAAATGAAGAACAATCTATTATTGTACAGGGATTAACCGTTTTTTTTGAAGAAATATATTTAAATATTGATAGTTAGTGCATTATAATTAACGTTCATTTTTTATTTAACCACTCTGATCTATAGTACTTATTAAAAAAAAACTCAAAATATTTGTGACAATAGAAAAAAACAATACTTTTGTAGTTCAGAGTAACAAATATTAAGTAGCCACCTGTTTTTTTAAATCATCAAAGTAAAAACCCTATGACAAGGAAAAATCTACTACTACTCGTATGCGTATTTGCGATTTCCCTATCTTCTGTACTCGCCCAAGATTCTGAATATTCTGGTCTCGCTATTGATGCTACTCCAAAGCACCAATCTGAAATTGGTATTCACGTTGGACATTTCATGGTAATTGGAGACATTCTTCCTCGACCAAGTTGGGGAGCTGGAATCCATTTTAGAAGAGCTTTTGATTATGCATTCGCATGGAGAATCGATGCACAATATGGACGTGCATTAGGTTTGGAGCCACGAAATTCTGGTAATTCTGCGACTGGTCCTGCAGCTGCCAATAGAGTTTTAAATGGTTCTTTAAATAATGGAATTAATTTTACAGGTACAGATTGGTACCATAATTATAAGACAGACTTTTGGTCGCTTTCAATTCAAGGAATCTGGAGTTTGAATAGCTTTAACTTCAAAAAGCAGATTCGAAAAGTAAACTGGTATGTTTATGGAGGTGTTGGAGCAGATCAATACAAAACTTATTACGATGCTACTAATGGCAGCGGACAACAGCATGATTTTAGTTCTGTAGGAAACGGTCTTAATCCTGGAATATCTCGTGAAGATCGCCGTGAGGCTGGAGATCGTGTTAAGAATATCCTCGATGGAGATTACGAAACCAGAGCAGAAACGGCAACTGGTCGTCGTGGAGAGAACGGAGATGAAACCTCAGAGTTCCAATTGAACGGACACGCTGATGCAGGTGTCGGTGTATCATTCAAACTTAACGAAAGAATTAATATCTCTTTAGATCATAAAGCAACTATCGTTTTCGGTAACGAAGGTGACTTGATTGATGGATATCGTCACCGTTCTGTTTTTGACCTTACACAGTATCGTGATATGGTTAATTACACTAGTGTTCGATTAAACTTCAACATTGGAAAACGAGAAGATCGATCTGAGCCTTTATGGTGGGTTAGCCCACTAGGACTGATCTCTCAAGACCTCGCGGAAGTGAAGAGTCGACCAATTTTCGATAAGACTGATGCTGATGGAGATGGTGTTTTCGATATCGTAGATGACGAAAAAGATACTCCTGAAGGTTATCCAGTTGATACTAAAGGTGTACAATTAGATAGTGATAAGGATGGAATTCCAGATGGTGCTGATAAAGAGCCTTATACTCCTCCAACATTAGTTGGCGCGATCGATGCTGACGGTATTGGACAAGCACCGGATCCTGGATATGTAAACGAAGGTGATGTTAACCGTATCGTTGATGCTAAAATGCAAGGTATCGAAGCTACTGTTGCTGACTTAGCAACGGATTGGTTCTTGCCAATAATCAACTATGACTTAGATAAATATAATATCCGTAAGTCGGAGTATGGTAAACTTCACCAAGTAGCTACTGTAATGAAGCGTTATCCAAATATGCGTATCGTAGTTGCAGGTCATACTGACCTTACTGCTAAAGATTGTTATAATCAAGTATTATCATACAACCGCGCAGATGCAGCTATCAATTACCTGATCAGCAAATATGGTATTTCTCGAGATCGTTTAGTACTTAACTACGGAGGAGAAAGTAATCCTTTAGTTGATACTCAAAACGTAAGTCTTTGGAATCGTCGTGTTGAATTCTCAGTTGCTGAAGGTCAAACCGATATGGGTAAACCTGATTGCGGTGTGAATAATGCTGGAACTGGTTCTGGAAGTTCATACTCTGGAAATAAAGAAGCTGGTTATTAATAATAAATAACTGACAAATTAAAAAAGCCCTAAGTCATTGACTTAGGGCTTTTTTAATTTATAGACATACAATGCAATGAGATCCGTTAATAGGTTTGACTTGCAAGCATAACTAAGGTGCAGGCATTAAGGGTTTCGATGCCTGCTTCTCGGGCCATTTTAGATAGCTCATGATTTTCTGTGCCTGGATTGAAGATTATTCGATTGGGGGCTAGATCAATAATAAGATCGTAATATTCTTTTTGCCTTTGGGGACTAAGATATAAGGTGACGGTATCTACTTCATCATTTAGATCAAGTAAAGAAACATCATTAACGATTTCTTTACCAGCAACTTTACCTTTTTTGATTCCAACCGGTATAATGTCATAACCAGCTTCAACCAGTCGATTTGATGCCAGGTAGGAATATCTTGCTGGATTCGTTGAGGCCCCAAGAATTAAGGTTTTTTTCTTTTGCATTTTAAAGTTTTTACGTTGCTAAAACAAAAGAGCCGTAAGGAAGTTTAATTTCCTTACGGCTCTTGTATATCAAGTAAAAGAAACTAGTTTATTAAACTAAAAGGCGGATAGGCTCCTCTAAAATACCTTTTAAGGTCTGTAAAAACTTAGCTCCGGTAGCGCCGTCTACAACGCGATGATCACAAGATAAAGTAACCTTCATACGTTTACCTGGAACAATCTCACCATCTTTTACTACTGCTTTATCGATAATTCCTCCAACTGCTAAGATACAAGCGTCCGGGGGATTGATAATTGCTGTAAATTCTTCAATGCCGAACATTCCTAAATTAGAAATAGTAAAGGTGTTACCCGTCATCTCTGATGGCTGAAGTTTACGTTCTTTAGCCTTCCCTGCCAGATGTTTGACCTCAGTATTAATCTGAGATAAAGACTTCATGTCAGCGTGATTAATTACAGGGACTAACAGTCCATCATCAACTGCAACTGCGACACCAATATTTACATTTCCATTTTGGCGAATTTTATCACCAAGCCAGGAAGAGTTTATTGCGGGATGTTGCCTTAGAGCAACTGCAGAAGCTTTAACAACAAGGTCATTAAAGGAGATTCGAACTGGAGAAAGTTCATTCATTTGTTTCCGAGCAGTAATGGCGTTAGCCATATCGATCTCCACAGTTAAATAAAAATGTGGAGCAGAGAATTTACTTTCGCCAAGTCGTCTGGCAATAGTTTTTCGCATTTGCGAAACAGGTGTATCCTGATAACTAGCTTCTGAACCATTGAAGCTAAATGCAGGAACGGCAGGAGCAGGTGCTGTTTTTTCGGGAGTCGGGCTCGCCGCAGGTTTATGCTCAATGTAAGACTCTACATCTTTCTTTACAATTCTTCCTTGGTCACCAGAGCCGTCGATTACGCTTAAGTCAATTCCAGCCTCAGAAGCAATCTTTTTTGCTAAAGGAGAAGCTTTAATTCTTTTATCACCATTACTGGTTGCAGGAGCACTTACAGATTCAACACTTGCAGGAGCAGGGGTTTCTTCTTTTACACTTGCAGGTTCAGACACGGGTTCAGCGGTAGTTTCGGCTTTTTCAGCACTACCAGCAGCATCCAAAGCTGCTTGATAATCTTCACCTTCTTCTCCGATTACTGCTAATACACCATCAACTGGTACAGGACCTTCTTTAATACCAATATAGAGGAGCACTCCTTCTTGGTAGCTTTCAAGTTCCATTGTAGCTTTATCAGTTTCTACCTCAGCAAGTACATCACCAGGTTCTACTGTATCTCCAACTTTCTTTAGCCATCCGACGATATTACCTTCTTCCATGGTATCACTCATCCGAGGCATTCGAATTACATCAGCCATTTGTTATAGATTTTTAAGGATTTTCAGAATAGTGACTGCAAAAATGCAATATTTTGCTTTAAAAGTGGGTATTTATATAATCAAATTAATGTTTACTTCAATTATTAGTAAACAAGATAGTATTGGGGATTTACTGATGGAACAGAAATTATCCAAAACTGTTTACTAACTTTGCCTATTATGAATTTTTCATCAAAATTAATTGAAGAAGCAGTTAATGCTTTTGCCAGCCTTCCAGGTATTGGCAGGAAGTCAGCTTTACGGCTTGTATTACACTTAATGCAGCAAGATCAAGACTTTACAGAGACCTTTACTGAAGCGCTTCGAAACATGCGTAAGCATATTAAAGATTGTAAGGTATGTCATAATCTGTCGGATAATGAAGTTTGTAATATTTGCCTTGATCCACGTAGAGATGAAAAGGTGATTTGTGTGGTCGAAAATATTCGTGATATAATGGCAATAGAAGATACAGGGCAGTATCGTGGACGGTACCATGTTTTGGGAGGGGTAATCAATCCTATAGAAGGAATTGGCCCCGGAGATTTGCATATAGATACCTTGATTAGAAGAGTAAGCCAAAACGATGTGAAAGAGATAATCATGGCAATCAGCCCAACCATCGAAGGGGATACTACCATTTTTTATCTGTCAAAACAACTTAAAGAAACTTCTGCTAAGATTAGTACGATCGCCAGGGGAGTATCTTTTGGAGGAGAATTAGAGTATGCTGATGAATTGACTTTAGGTCGATCCATTGTAGCACGAACACCATATCGTAACGCTTCAGAATAGTGAAGACTTTAAATGAAGTTATCTGTAATAATTGTTAATTACAACGTCAAATACTTCTTGGAGCAAGCGCTCCTGTCGGTACGTCAAGCCTGTTTAAATATTGAGTCAGAAGTGTTTGTCGTGGATAATAATTCTGTCGACGATTCTGTCGAAATGGTTAGAGAAAAATTTCCGGAAGTAATTGTTATTGCGAATAAAACCAATCCTGGGTTTTCTATTGCAAATAATCAGGCAATTCATCAATCTTCCGGAGAATATGTATTGCTCCTTAATCCAGATACTGTAGTAGAAGAAGATACATTTGAAAAGTGTATCCAGTTTATGGATGAGCGTCCTGATGCTGGAGGCTTAGGTATAAAAATGATTGATGGCTCTGGTCGTTTTTTGCCTGAATCGAAACGAGGATTTCCCTCTCCGGCAGTAGCTTTTTATAAAACATTTGGCTTCTCAAAGCTCTTTCCAAAATCAAAGACCTTTAATCGTTACCACCTGGGGTTCTTGGATAAAGATGAAAACCATGAAGTGGATGTTCTGGCAGGCGCATTTATGTGGCTTCGACGTTCGGTTCTTGACGAGATTGGCTTGCTTGATGAGACTTTCTTTATGTATGGGGAAGATATTGACCTTTCGTATCGTATTGTAAAGGCAGGGTATAAAAACTATTACTTCGCTGACTCAACAATTATTCACTACAAAGGCGAAAGTACTAAGAAGGGAAGTCTGAACTATGTCAAGACCTTCTATAATGCAATGATAATATTTGCCAGAAAGCATTTCCAAGGAGAGCAAGCCTGGTTATTTATCTTGATGTTGCAACTTGCCATTTATTTTCGGGCATTTATTACACTGGTAAGTAACTTCGTTAAATCTGCATACCTTCCAATACTTGATGGCATATTAATGTTTCTTGGATTTTATTTTCTTAAGGATTTTTGGTCCGGTTATTACTTTAAAGATCCAGATTATTACCCTGCCTCTTTCCTGTTTTTTAATATTCCATTGTATATATCCATTTGGTTAGTATCTATATATTTCAATGGTGGCTACGACCGCCAAAATAACCTCCGTCAGTTAACGAGAGGGATATTTATAGGGACCGTATTTTTGGCAGCGATTTACGGTTTTTTGGATTTAGAGTATCGAACCTCGAGGGTTTTAATTGTCCTTGGAATGGTTTGGGCTGTAGTTTCAACCATTACACTTCGTTTCTTGATTCATTTTTTCAAGTATCGAAACTTTAGTCTTGGGAATGATAAAAGCCAAAACCTCGTCATCGTTGGTAGCCTCGAAGAGAGCAAACGAGTTATGGGACTATTGCATCAGGCGCAAGTTCAAAAGAACTTTATAGGGACGGTTTCTCCAGACGAAGCTCCAGGTAACAAAAAATATTTAAGCGAGTTTAACCAGTTAGACGAAGTCGTTCATGTGTATAAAGTCGATGAGGTTATTTTTTGCTCCAAAGATTTAAGTGCGCAGTCCATTATGAAATGGATGACCAAGTTAGGGACAGGTGTTGATTATAAAATTGTTCCTAAAGAAAGCTTAAGTATAATCGGGAGTACCTCAAAAAATAGCGCTGGAGAACTATATACCATTGATATTCGTTTTCAGATTGCGGACCGAAGAAATCGGAGAAATAAGAGACTATTAGATATTTTAATTGCCATTGGATTAATCATTCTGTCTCCAATTTTGATTTGGGGCTCAAAAGAAAAGTTAGGGTTCTTAAAAAACTGCTGGAAGGTCTTAGTGGGAAGATTAAGTTGGGTAGGCTATGCTGATAGTGCAGCAATCAATATAGAGAACTTACCAGAGATCAAAGGAGGCGTCCTAAGTCCATTAGACAGATTAAAAATAAACAGCCTTGGAGAAGCCACTATTAAAAGGTTAAATTATTTATACGCCAAAGATTATACTTCCGCAAACGACTTTGATATTCTTTGGAAAGGATTTAAAAATATTGGCCGTTAATTAGATTTTAAAAGATAGATCGATGAGCATTACAAAGACAGAGGTAAAGAAACTATCAAAAAAATACTTCAAGGATACGATTGCAAATCGTCGCCATATTCATCAGAACCCTGAACTCTCGTACGAAGAAGTTGAAACAGGGAAGTACATTGCTTCAATACTCGAAGAATACGGTATTCCACACGAACACGGATGTGCAGAGAATGGAGTAGTAGCCATTATCAAAGGCAAAAGACCCGGTAAGAAAGTGGTAGCCTTAAGAGCTGATATTGACGCACTACCTATCCAGGAAGCTAATAAAGTACCCTATAAGTCAAAGAAAAAGGGCATCATGCACGCCTGCGGTCATGATGTACATACCGCTTCGTTATTAACTACGGCCAGAATTTTAAACGACTTAAAGGATAAGTTTGCAGGGACGATTAAATTTATCTTCCAGCCAGCCGAAGAGCGTTTACCGGGAGGTGCTTCGATTATGATTGCAGAAGGTGTATTAGAAAACCCAACACCTAAAAGCATTCTTGGACAGCATGTTCATCCGCCACTTGAAGTTGGAAAAGTAGGATTCAGACCGGGGAAATATATGGCTTCTGCCGATGAAATTTATGTAACGATCAAAGGCCGCGGAGGACATGGAGCATTACCTCATGATTGTATTGACCCGATTTTAATTTCGGCGCACATGATCACTGCACTTCAGCAAGTCGTTAGCCGACGAGTGAATCCAACAATTCCAAGTGTATTGACTTTTGGTAAAATTAACTCAACGGGTGGTGCCACGAATATAATTCCAAATGAAGTAAAACTCATGGGAACCTTCCGCACAATGGATGAAGAATGGCGTCAAAAAGCGCATAAGGTGATGCGGAAGATGGCAAAGAGTGTTGCAAAAGGAATGGGTGGTGCTTGCGATTTTAAAATTTTAAAGGGCTACCCTTGCCTGTTAAACGAACCGGATTTGACTGCTGCTAGCAAAGAAGCTGCGATAGAATATCTGGGTGCAAAGAATGTTGTCGATTTGCCAATCCGCCTGACTGCTGAAGATTTTGCTTATTACTCTCAACAAATGCCGGCTTGTTTTTATCGATTAGGAACAGGTAATGCTGCCAAAGGCATTACTTCGCCAGTACATACGACAACCTTTGATATTGATGAGAAAGCCTTAGAGTTAAGCGCTGGGTTAATGGCTTGGTTGGCAATGAAGGAATTACAGCGTAAGTAATTACCAACCAGGAAAAAAGGCATCTTTGAAATGCTGTAAATCATATTCCGGTTGCTGGAGTATAACCGAAATAATATCAAATCTTATTTCCCAGGTATGTCCGACCTGATCCATGTATGCACTGGCAGCATCAGCTAATAGCCTTTGCTTTTTTGGTGTTACTGCCAGAGCGGGATCGCCAAAGATTGCAGTACTTCGGGTTTTTACTTCTACAAAAATCAGAACCTCTTTCTTTTTAGCAATAATATCTATTTCAGCTTTGTGGAATCTCCAATTTGATTCCAGTATAGTATACCCTTGTTGGAGCAAGTATTCTTTTGCCAAATCTTCTCCTTCCTCTCCTGTTTTAAGATGCTGAGCCATTTTCTAAATCTAAATTGATCGAAACCCTAAGGTTTCTTCGTACAATTGAAAAAGATAAGTATTTTTGGCGGTGAATTTAATAATTCCTCACCCTAGCCAAATATTTACTTCTACTACCAAAACCTGAATTGTAAAGAAATAAGATGTTTCATTGTTTAGCATGGGATTCTTAATTCCGGATAAATGGTAATTACAATCTATTTCCACAGAGGTAAAATCTATTTTTTCAATTGTATAAACGATCAATTTAAAGACTATGCTTAATCGGCAAAACCCAACAACTACGAAAGCCTGGAAAGCTTTGGAACAACATTTTGAAGCAATTCAGGATGTGCATATGCGTGATTTATTTGAGGAGGATGCTCAGCGTTTTGATCGCTTTTCATTAGAGTGGGAAGATTTATTAGTAGATTATTCCAAAAATAGAATTACGTCAGATACATTAGACTTATTAGTCGATTTAGCGAAGGAGTGTAACCTGGGAACAGCAATTGAACAAATGTTTTCGGGTAAGGTCATTAATGAAACAGAGGGCCGTTCTGTCCTACATGTTGCTTTACGTAACCGTAGTCAAACACCAATAGAGGTGAACGGCGAAAATGTAATGCCGAAGGTCAATGCAGTACTGGAACAAATGAAGAATTTTTCGACAGGTCTGTTGAATGGAACGTGGAAAGGATACACCGGAAAAAGAATAACGGACATTGTTAATATCGGTATCGGAGGTTCTGATTTAGGATTGGTAATGGTTACCGAAGCATTACGCCCATATTGGAATGGAAACATTCGACCACACTTCGTTTCCAACGTTGATGGTACTGATATCTCTGAAGTCCTTCGTACTGTAGATCCGGAAACCACCCTTTTTGTTATTGCTTCGAAGTCATTCACGACACAAGAAACAATGACTAATGCCTTTACCGCAAGAGACTGGTTCCTTAAGACTGCTATTCATGATGAACATGTTCGAAAGCATTTTGTAGCAGTATCGACTAATCAACAAGGGGTAGAATCCTTTGGTATTGCACCACAGAATATGTTTGTATTCTGGAACTGGGTGGGAGGGCGTTATTCCTTATCTTCTGCGATTGGTTTATCTATTTCATGTACGATTGGTTTTGATCATTTTATGGAATTGCATGATGGGTTACATGCAATGGATCAACATTTTCGGAGTACACCTTTCGAAAAAAATATCCCGGTGATTCTTGGCCTTTTAGGGATTTGGTATAATAATTTCTTCGGAGCGGAGTCGGAAGCTATCCTGCCATATGATCAATATCTGCATCGGTTTACAGCATATTTTCAGCAAGCCAATATGGAGAGTAATGGAAAGAACGTTGATCGATCAGGTGAAACGGTGAACTATCAAACCGGGCCAATTCTATGGGGAGAGCCAGGTACAAATGGTCAACATGCTTTTTACCAATTAATCCACCAGGGAACGAAGCTTATACCTTGTGATTTCATTGCTCCGGCGGTTTCTCAAAATCCAATTGGAGATCATCATGCTATCTTATTGTCAAACTATTTTGCACAGACAGAAGCACTGATGAAGGGTAAGACTAAAGCGGAAGTTGAAGCAGAACTCACTGCTGCTGGAAAATCACCAGAAGAAATAAACCAATTAGCGCCCTTCAAAGTATTTGAAGGGAACCGACCAACAAACTCCATTTTACTAAAGAAACTAAGCCCTTATCAGTTAGGGCAATTAATTGCTTTGTATGAACATAAAATCTTTGTTCAAGGGGTCATTTGGAATGTCTTTAGTTTTGATCAATGGGGCGTTCAGCTAGGGAAAGAACTGGCGAACAAGATATTACCAGAACTGGAATCAACAGATGAAATTCATACTCATGATGCTTCAACAAACGGCTTGATCAATGCCTTTAAAAAGTGGCGTTGATTGAATATAATTGTTTTAAAAGGAGTCAAACAAAAAATAAAGGGATGATCATTTATAATGGGTTGATTGTCCATACCTTTCATGGTAAGAACTTTTTACATATGTAAAAATGTATAAAATGGGGTATGCTTGGGAAGAAACTTTTGTATCTTCGTTATAGTATTTTGTCAATTCTTGGTGTTTCCGCTTGACAAAAGAACTGTAAACAAAAAACAAACGCCGAATTATGAGATCTACTTATCCCATGAAGCTCATTGGAGCTTGCCTGCTACTCTGTGGCCTCTCTATAAACGTTTCTGCCCAGTATTTCGATAACTATTCTAATAATTTACCTGATGCAAGTGCTTCTTTTCAAACAAAAGAGGTGCTAGCTACCGACGTAGACAATGATGGTGATATTGACATCATTCTTGCGAATGAATTTCAGCGGAATGTAGTTTTACTTAATAATGGCCAAGGGGTGTTTACTGAAGGTCAGGTTGGTATACCGGCTAATGAAGAACATGATAGTGAAGGAATTACTGTCGGTGATTTCAACCAAGATGGATTGAACGATATCGTTTTTGTAAGTGAGGATGATTTCGAACATGAGTACTACTGGAATAATGGAAACGGGACTTATAATACGCCGCCCATTTTTCTTCCTTATACTGTCTGCCGAACGGTGCTTGCACATGATTTCAACAGTGATGGAGTTGATGATTTAATCCTTGGAAATAATGGTCAAAATATGATGTTGATCAATAATGGTGCAGGTGATTTTGCGAATGAAACCTTTGAGCGTATTCCGTTTTTTGAAGATGCTACACAGGATATTGATATTGCAGATGTAAATGGTGATGGTAAGATCGATATGTTTGTTGCAAATGAGAATGGGAACCATTTATTGATCAATAATGGTTTCGATGTTTTTATAGATGAGACTGCGAATAAGCTTCCACAAGGTTTGGTGATGGACAGCCGCTCAATGTTGTTTGGTGATGTAGATGGTGATGGTGATCAGGATATATTTCTGTGTAATGTTGCTTTTGCAGACGGAGCAGATGCTCGCAATCGATTATTTTTAAATGACGGTCAAGGTAACTTTAGTGATGTATCTGCGAATAATTTACCTGCTTATACGGAGCAAACAGTTGATGCGGTATTCACTGATTTTAATAACGATGGCTCTCCCGATATAATCGTAACCAATGTACTTGGGATTCCGATGGGTGCTTATGTCAATAATGGGAACGGGAAGTTTAATGATGTTACCAATGTGGTCCTGGGGAATCTTGCAGTGGAGGCTTTTGGTATTGCTGCAGCTGACTTTAATAATGATGGATTTGAAGATTTGTACATAGGTAATCGAGAAGGGAAGGATGTCCTTATGCTCCGAAATCCTGCAGTATTATCTTCTGAAGAGTTACCGATTGTTGCTTTGAGTGTACGACCTAATCCAGTGCGTAGCACGGTGCAGATCCAAGGAGAATGGACAGAAGCTCCAAAGGATGTTATGGTCTTTGATACGCAGGGCCGGCGAGTAATAAATATTACAAATGCCGATTTAAACGGAGATAACCTGAGCTTTGAAATGCCTCAATCCGTCGCTGATGGGGTTTATACCATTCGAATACAAACGAAAAAATCAATTGGTACTGCGAAGATAGTGCTGCTGCGTTAAACTTTTTATAACTAAAGATCGTGTAACTATCTACCATTTGGATCGTCTTAGGAATAGAACTTAATCTAATTAAGATGGTCAAACATTTTCTCTTATTCTTTTTATTATTCCTGGGGCTTACGTCTTGTAAGACCAAACAGGCGATAACGCCTTTAGATTACGCTTTGCTGAGCGCGCATGTCTATGATGAAGATCATCGAGAACTGCCGGCAAAGTTTGAATCGTATGTAGCCTTCGAAGAAAAAGAACCTTCTTTTGCAAGTATGCTCAATGGTTTTGTTCGTGGATTAGATGTGGAGAAAGTAGTCCAGCTAAGCCAGGATGATGAAAAAGGAAAACTCATCAGCTACCTTGCAGTCAAAGCGGTAGCTGGCGGAGGGTATTATGGACAGGCTTATATCGAACGTTCAACTAATCAGATTATCATTGCACACCGTGGAACGGATAACTTGATTGAAGCCTTTGTTGGAGCGCAAAAAGTTGATATAAAAACCGGAAGAAAGTTGTGGAGTATGGTCAAAGATTTGGATGATGATTATGAAATATATGCGGGCAAGATACCCAGAGATCAATTCCTGCAAGCTAGATCATTTACACAGAAAGTAAAGCGTACTTATGTAAAAGAGTATGGTGAAGAACCAAAAATCATTCATACGGGCCATTCACTGGGAGCTGTGCTTGCAGAACTTTGTGCAGTGGCGGATAATACAGAAGCGATCACTTTCGAGAGCCCGGGTACAGCACCATTGATTAAAGATCTTGAAAAGATCGTAAGTTCTTTTGATTATGAAAGCTTCGACCCGAATAAAGCTTCGATCACTATCTATAATGCTGAGCCTAACAGGATCAATACCTTACATCAACAATTAGGAGAAGTCAAACAACTGTACAAATCGAAAAAATCTATTGCAGATTATTCCGAAAATGCTTTGATTGATAACCTCTATCAACATTCTATTGATACGCTATTGGTTCGTTTCAATCCTAAAACCGGACAACCCAAAAACTAGAACATTAGAATGCAATTGGGGCGGCTAAGCATTGCTTAGGTATATCAAATGCATCCACTAATAGATCTGCATCAATTCTAACTTCTTTGCAGAGCCGATCAACTACTCGTCGGATTGCTTTTGATTTGTTAGGGTGAATATATTCTTCTTCCAGGTACCAGCCTTTATGTTGTTCCATGGTTGAAAGCGCATAAAGGTCGCACATTCGTTTTAGAACATTTTTAATTGTGTTGTCCTCTACAGTCTTTAGTCTTTCGATGTACTGCTCAAGTACTACTTTTTCAACATAAGCGTGTGCTAGTTCCAGGATATGATTTTGGCAACGAAGGAAAGCTTCGTGCGCGGGTACTTTCATTCGTAGATAATTCCGCATTCTTTGACTAACGGATACCAGCAATTTATGCTCTCTGTATTTAAAGGCACTAAGCTGGAATTCACTATCTGTCAAGTGCGCCAAATCTGTATTACGCGTATTAACGAAATTCTTTTCTGTAAGCGAAGTCGTTACCTGTTTAGCTAAGAGGCGGAGAACGGCCATGAATCCTTCATCGTGGAATGATTTACGAAAGTCGGAAAGTAAGCCTTTAGCCACTAACTGCATGAGGACAGTATTGTCTCCTTCAAAGGTCGTATAAATATCAGTATCTGCTTTTAAGTCCGCTAAGCGGTTTTCAGCTAAATATCCTTTCCCTCCACAGGCTTCTCGGCACTCTTGTAAGGTTTCGGTGGTAAACCAGGTGGCATAGGATTTTAGTCCTGCCGCCAGAGTTTCTATCTCTCTGATATCCTCTTCGCTGCTATTTACGTATCGATCTGTCAAATAGGTTAGTGCAATGTCCAGTGCATAAGATTTCGCTAAATGCGGCATTAATCTTCTTTGGTGACTTGGGTAGTCCATGATAGTTGTTTCGGGCAAACCTTCTTTTGGAGCAAATTGCTTTCTTTTTAAGCCATATTTTATTGCAACTGCAAGACCGGTTTTCGCTGCACTTAGCCCGGCTCGAGGAACACTTACACGGCCACCAACCAGGGTACCTAGCATCGTAAAGAATCGGCGACCAGGGTTTTCAATCGGGCTGGAGTATTTACCATGCTCATCAATATTCCCAAATCTATTTAAAAGATTCGCTCTTGGTACGCGAACCTGATCAAACCAAATACGGCCATTATCAACCCCGTTTAGTCCAAGTTTGTATCCACAATCTTCGACTCGAATGCCGGGGAGTGTATTGTGCTTGTCATCTCTAAGAGGTACTAATACTGCATGTACCCCATGACTTTCTCCGTCGACAATTAATTGAGCGAAGACGGTAGCCATTTTTCCGTGTAGCGCATTTCCAATATATTCTTTACCGTCCTTTTCTGTAGGGGTATGAATGATAATCTCGTCTGTTTCCGAATCGTAAGTTGCGGTAGTTTTTAAACCTCGGACATTTGACCCATGCCCGGTTTCCGTCATCGCAAAGCAACCTGGAAGTTTAAGTGATCCAATGTCTTCAAGATATTTTTTATGATGATAGTCTGTCCCTAACCAGTATACGCTTCCTCCAAATAATCCAAACTGCACCCCAAACTTAATCGCTAAACTAGAGTCGTGATACCCAAGCATTTCGAATACAGCAATGTAATGTCCCATACTTCCCTTTCCTCCAAATGCCTCCGGATAGGAGAGGGCCCCAAATCCTCGATCCGCCAAATGTTTACACCATTCCAGTACTTGATTTCGGTGATCTTCTTTGACCGGCAATCTCTTAAGTTCAAAAGCAGGGTCACTTAAAAGCGTGCGCATTTGATTTCTGGTTTCTGAGTAAGAATCATCCAAAATAACCTGGAGCGCTTTTACATCAAAGCGTTTTTGTTCTGACGGAGGTGCATGAAAGATTGCTTGAGCAACAGGGCTATCGGTTATTCCAAGAGCTGACTCTATATCACGAAGTGCTTTTTCTGTTTCGGGGGTTTGCCATTTAAGGATTTCCTGGTCGGTAGCACTTTGTTTGGCCATCTCTAATCCCATCTGAACCAGTGACCTTTTAGAGGTTTCTGGTAACTTTTTTGCCTTTTTCTGTAGCACCGTACTCCAATGCTTGAATAGTTGTTCGGAAGGAGGATTAGCTGGATTTGTCCATTCAACTAATTGTCTTTTATCAGTGATGGTTAGAAAATCTAGCTGATTGACCATTTTACGGATCAGCTTAACCTCACTGGGGCTCAGAATACTATCTGCCCAACCGATATAATAAACAGGAAGTAAACTAAGGATACCTGGTGAGTAATCAGGGTATTGAACAGGAAGCGTACTCATAGTCTATGATTTTATTGATGGAATAGGATATTGGGCAAAAGTTAAAATGATAACCAGTAATACCTTGCCTTTGTTCTTTATGACGTATAAAATTACTGTAGTAACAAGTTAACTAAATCAGACGGAAAAGAAAAAACCGGAATTCAAATGAATGAATTCCGGTCAGATAAGTGTTTGTTCGCTTTTTCTAAGATTGACCCTGAATCAGGAAAAACGAAAAACCTATCAAAGGGTCAAAAGTACACCTGTTTTTATTATTGAGTTCTATCTGTAGATGTTAGGAAAGTTTCTGGGAGATTTCATACTCTTTTTCGTTTTTGAAGCATGTTTGTTTCATCTGTTCTAATATTTAACAGGAAGGGTGGTAAAGAGGAGACAATTGGTTTTTAAAACATAAAAAAGGCCATCCTGAGAAGATGGCCTTAAAACAGACTATGAGAGAACCGCTATGAGAGAAAATTTATTCGTAAGCTATTAAAAAGGGCATAGCTGATGTTTTTTCGAGGCTTTCAGCCACTTTCGGGGTGTCAATCGTAATTTCTTGAGTTTTCATTTGAACTGAGGGACGATATTGGTTGATCATTTCCTCAGAAGGATGATAATTCACAGGACGATAGAGCCAGTGAATACAAACAAAAATGAAAGAAAAGAGGAGGGTAAACTTGAGCATAGTGTTTCAAAATTTAGGGTTCGTAAATATTGGTTTTCAAATGTGGTAGTATTGAAGTTGTTCGTTCTATAGGCAAGCCTTTAAAAACCACCGAAAGCTTTTACCCTTTCGGTGGTACAATCTAGGTCGGGTATAATTTATTCTAATGATTTCATTCTTGGGTATCAATCAATCAATCAATTTATAATTATCGGTCTAGTTGATACAGATTATATTTCTCGATGGTATTAATCAATTTTCGATCATAGGTTTTGTCAGTAGCGTAACCGGCTTTTTTTAGTCCTTTTGCCCATTCTTTATAATCTTTACCATGTTTTTGCAGGCCTTTATATCTTTTACCCATGAGTAGATTGGAATGAGAGCGCCAGCTTTCCCATGCACTGCCGAACTTGCGGAAAAAATCTTTGTGGTGGTCATCCGTTGCATTAGTACAGTGTCCTTTTTTACAGTTGCGACTAAAGCATTTAATTCCGAAATGGTTATTATTCCCTTTTGCCAGTCGACTTGTACCAGCCCGACTTTCAATTAATGCCTGAGCCATTTTAATACTTGCAGGGATACCAAATTTTTTCATCTCCGTTTTAGCGACAGATTCATACTGTTTGATAAAAGCTAATGCTCTTTTATCCGCTAAAGAATGAGCTGCAACCGGGGCGTATGGATTGCCACCGGTGCTAAAAGTCGTATTTTGCGCAATGCCATTACCTGCTTTATAATTTTCTTCAGTTCCTTCCGGTACATTATAAGAGAGGTTAAGCTGCATATCTTTTTTGAAAGCCATAAAAGCTACCAGGCAAAGTGCAATCAATTTTAACCAGGGTACTTCAACATCTTCAAATAGCTTATCCAGCACTTTAAGAAGTTTATATTTTAAAGCCACAAGCGGCTTTTGAATACTAATGAAAAGCTGTTTTAATAAAATGCTCAATTCCGGGATAGCCTCCTGATCGCTAGTGATAACAGGCTTTAGATTACGTTCTCTTTTGCGATAGGTCCGTTGCTCCTTACGGGTATCTACTACAATCAGAGGAATTTTATCGTACTTTGTTTTAATATTATTTTCCATAGTAAAGACTTTGGTAATTAACTATGAAACAAAAATAAAACAAATTGTTGTTTAATTCAAACAAATTAAAACTATTTTGTTTATTTTTCAAACAAAAAATATTTAACTAATTGATATACAGTTGATTGTTTTGTTTTAAAATGTAAACAAAAAATGATAAGCAAGATAGAGAGAGGACAAAAACGGCTATATACATAACAAATAAAAGATTTGTCCCGTTGAGGAGTGGGGAATAACATTAGTATTGGAATCAATTTTGTTACTTTAAATTATCCCCACCCCTGCATTCCTAATAACTGTTGATTCAAAAAAGACTCTTATGAAAAAGTATAGCATTCTTTTGCTTGTCGTTTTATTAGCCTTAGGTATGAACTTTAGTTCGTGCAGATCCTGTAAAGGAGGTGGTTGGTACGGAGATCGTAATCTTGGCTATTCGCCACAAAAAGAACAACCGGCTGAAAAACAAAAAGTGATCCTTAATGTCGAAGAAGAATCTTGCGATATTACAGCACCTTA
>JAHDHW010000010.1:60941-63672 GCA_020631105.1 Saprospiraceae bacterium
TCTTTTCGTATTTATTCTTAATTACATATCCTGCATCCCGTTGATTTCTACTATTTTCGTGCTGTCATACTTTTATTTTAAAACAGAAAACGAAACCATATGAAATTATTAGAAGGAAAAGTAGCAATTGTAACTGGAGGCTCACGTGGTATAGGAGCAGCTATTGCTAAACATTTTGCGGAGGCAGGTGCTGATGTTGCTTTTACATACCTTTCATCAGAAGAAAGAGCAAAAAATATTGAGGCAGACCTAAAATCTTTGGGTGTCAATGCAAAAGCTTATAAATCAAATGCTAGCTCCTATGCGGAAGCAGAAGCATTGGTGAAAACAGTACTGGAAGACTTCGGGAAAATAGATGTATTAGTTAATAATGCAGGAATAACCCGTGATAATCTTATGTTGAGAATGTCCGAAGAACAATGGGATGAGGTTATTCAAACAAACCTAAAATCAGTTTTTAATTTAACGAAGCATTGTATTCGGTCAATGATGCGAGCTCGAAGTGGATCGATAATTAATATGAGCTCGGTTGTAGGAGTATTTGGTAATGCAGGGCAAGCGAATTATGCAGCATCGAAGGCAGGTATATTCGGATTTACCAAATCTATTGCAAAAGAAATGGGATCTCGGAATGTAAGATGTAATGCGGTTGCGCCAGGATTTATTGAAACGGATATGACCGAGGAACTTGATGAAAAAACAAAAGAAGCATTTCTTGCAGGTATTCCAATGAAACGTCTGGGACAAGCTTCTGAGGTTGCTGATCTTTGTCTCTTTTTAGCATCCGACATGTCAAGCTATGTTTCTGGCCAAACGATAAGTGTTTGTGGAGCTTTAAATTGTTAGTAAGCCTATCAAAATGAATGCTCATCATCTTTCTGTCAGAGAAGCAACGGTTCAGGATATTTCAATGATCGCAGATTATTGGTTTAAAAGTTCAGCAGAGCATCTGACCGGGATGGGAGCTGATATAGAGAAACTGCCAAAGCCAGCCGATTTTTATTCAATGTTATCCACACAAATTAGTTTGCCTTATCAAAAGAAAAAGGCCTATGCTTTAATCTGGGAAATTGACGGTGAAGCAGTTGGGCATTCGAACGTTAATGGAATCACTTTTGGCGCAGCGGCAAATATGCATCTTCATTTATGGCAACAAGATTCCAGAAGAAAAGGAATCGGGCCTAGTCTTGTTCGATTGTCCTTGCCTTTTTATTTTGATAAGCTAGATCTAAACCTATTAATTTGTGAACCCTATGCAAAGAATGTAGCACCGAATAGAGTACTGGAAAAAGTAGGCTTCCAATTTCAGAAAAAGTACTTGACAATTCCGGGGGCTATTAACTTCGAACAAGAGGTGAATCAATGGACCTTGTCATTGGACGATTACCGCAGAATTTATGATGAAACTTAGATTACCCTCTGCGTAAAAACCTGTTACCTTATGCGATTTTCTATTGTAATCAAACTGTCTTGGATTTTTATCTTTTGTTTTTGTGCTGTTATTGGCACTACACAAAATATTCCTGATTATGGAAAGACAAAAGATCAGATTGAAATCCTAAATATGGATTGCCTTCATCAACGAGGATTTACCGGAAAGGGGGTAACCATTGCTCATTTTGATGATGGATATGATGGATTTGATAAGTTGAAAGCATTCGAATATTCAACGGTCAATAATTACCTCAAGGGCGCATATGATTTTCAATTTGATAAATCTTTAGCTTGGGCGGGTAATGGTTCGCATGGGACCAATACGATCTCGATAGTCCATGGATATTTACCTGGCGAATATATAGGTATTGCTTATGATGCTAATCTATTATTAGCCAGGACCGAGTATACTCCTACGGAGACCCATAAAGAAGAACTGAACTGGAAATATGCGGTGGACTGGGCAATTGAAAATAATGCGGATATTATTACGAGTTCTTTACAGTATAATACTTTTGATAAAGGAGAGGGAGATTACGACTACAAAAAGGATTTAGACGGGAATACATCTATCATCGCAAAAGCTGCGGATTATGCCGCTTCGAAAGGGATCATTGTCGTGACGATTCAAGGTAACTTTGGGAGTAGTGATTGGTATTATTTGGCAACTCCTGGAGATGCTGATTCTGTGATTACAGTTGGAGCTGTTGGGCCGGATGGGGTAAAGGCGGGCTTTTCTTCTTTTGGCCCTTCTGCGGATGGTCAGGTTAAACCTGATGTAATGGCTCAAGGGTATCAGACTACAGTAATTGATCCCAATGGTACTATTCGCAAAGGCAATGGAACTTCATTCGCCGGTCCTGCGATCGCAGGCTTAATCGCCTGTCTAAAACAGGCTCATCCAAACCGGACGAATATGGAGATTATTACAGCCGTTCGACAGTCGGCTGATCGGTACACTAAACCGGATGTTTCCGGAGGTTATGGGTATGGAATTCCGGATGCTTGCAAAGCAGATGATATTTTAAGGGAGATGGATGAGGGTTTTGCAAAGTTCAACAAATGCATCAAGAAGTCAGTGTATCGTTATAAGGTCAAAAAGAACAAAATCAAGTTTAAGGAGTCTAAACCATCTCAGGGCACTATAGAAGTTTATAATACCCTGGAAGCGCAAGTGTATACTGCTAAAAGGCCACTTCGGAAAATTAAAACGGAAGGATGGCCAAAAGGGAATTATTCCTTAAGGATTGTTGATCAGGACGGCACGGTCAGCGCAATAGAAAATATATTTATACAT
>JAHDHW010000011.1:0-60121 GCA_020631105.1 Saprospiraceae bacterium
GAGCACCTGACTCATAATCAGGTGGTCCAAGGTTCAAGTCCTTGTGGGACCACAAATTTGTCAAAACCCTTTGTAAGTCACTAACTTGCAAGGGGTTCTTCTTTTTAAAGGCACAACACTTTTCCTTCTTGATTATGTGCTGTTTTGCGCTGTAATTCTTAGTGAAAAGAATTATATTCTAGAGGTGTTTTTCTTACTTATCATCAATACCACTCTTATGTTGCATGAGTTCTTTCTCACTAAGTGATTAAAAATCGAAGAAAGCTATATAATAATTTTGCCCCTCCTTCTTGTAGCAGCTACTCTTGTAAAAACAACTGCTTTTATGTATATTAGCAGTATTTTTTACAAAAATGAATAAAGAAGACACCATACTACATATTTTTCATCAAAATAATGGTTATGCAAAGACCAATGAAATCCTTGATGCAGGAATACATAATCATTATTTAGACCTCTTAGTTGAGAAAGGGAAGGTGATAAAAATCAAACGTGGTTTGTATAAGCTCAGTGAGATAGGTGTTGAAGACGAACTAGAGGAAGTCTATCGTATTGTTCCTGATGGTGTAGTATGTCTTTTTTCTGCCTGGAATTATTATCAACTCACTGATTTCGTGCCTCCGGAATATCATATTGCTATACAAAAGTCGCGAAAGGTCAGACTTCCAGATTATCCACCGATTAAGCTATATTATTGGAGTGATAAATATTGGCAGATCGGAATAACACATGTCCATATAGGGAATAGTAAAATTCCTATTTATGAAAAAGAAAAAACAGTATGTGATGCCATTCGGTTTAGGAATAAGGTAGGCCAAGACATGGAGAAAGAAGTACTAAAAAGTTATGTCCGTGAAAAAAATCGAAATATAGATCGTCTTCTCCATTTTGCTAGGCTATTGCGGGTTGAGCGCAGGATGAAGAATCATCTGAATATATTATTATGAGCAACAAGGAAAATATAGTGGCTTCTGTGAAGGGGCGATTACTAAACATTGCGAGGACGGAGGATAAAAACCACCAACTTTTACTTTTGCGCTATTTTCAGGAAAGATTCCTCTATAGGTTATCTAAGTCGAAATACAAGGAACATTTATGCTTAAAGGGAGCTGCATTTCTTTATGCGCTTGAAGGTGAAAAAAGCAGAGTAACGAAAGACATTGATTTCTTAGGAATAAACATTAAATCTAATCACACTAGTTTGCAAAATGCGATAGAGGATATTTGTGGAATACCCTATGAACAAGATGGTGTAATATTCGACTTAGATTCCTTAATAATCGAAGATATCATTAAGGATAATAACTATAAAGGTAAGCGAGTAGGAATAACCGCACATCTTGATAGGACGAAACAACGTCTGCAGATTGACATTGGTTTTGGTGATTTAATCATTCCAGCACCATTAATAATTACTTACCCGGTGATACTTGATATGGATGCTCCAGAACTATTTACTTATTCGGTAGAATCAACGATTGCGGAAAAATTTGAAGCAATGATAGATCTAGGCGAGATTAACACAAGAATGAAGGATTTCTACGATGTTTACCATCTACTCAAAAATCATAAAGTAAACAAAGAAGTTTTGTCGCAAGCAATTAGTGAAACCTTTATAAATCGTCAAACGCCAAGTCCGAAAAATCATAGCCTTTTTAACCCGAACTTTTCTCAAGACCAAGAGAGAGTTAAAAATTGGAAAGCTTGGATTACTAAAACAAAACTCGATACGACATTGAAGTTATCAGCAGTGACAAAAGTAATTATGAAGGAACTAAAACCTATTTATGATGAGCTGCCATAGATAAAACTTTATTGAAAGCTGTTCCTGTGTCTTATGTCCTTGAATAAAGATGTGGGTTCCACTATAATTAGACCACCATAGCTTTAGCACATCTGAGACTCGAAGACCTCCAACGTAGAGAGAAAAAAGGAACATATTTCGGTGATGGTACTTTTTTGAGCAAGTAAATGATTTAAACGAATCGCATTAAGATGTTTTTCTTTACTCGTGATTTTCTCTCATCCCATAAAGAGGGATGCACTCTAAAACCAAGTGAAATAAATTTAGATTTTCGATTCTTTGTAATGCGGATATAGATGGGCATTTCAACGTTTCGATTTGCTTTATTATGCTTTTTCAATTTATGTTAAAAACCCGCAAATAATTGACCCCAGTAAATTGAACTGCATTTTAGCTCTTTAAAAAGAATGCGGGCACCTACTGGTGGGACCACAAAGCGCAACTCAAATAAATGAGTTACGCTTTTTTTATTTGTATTTCAAAGTTTATCTAATTTCACCCGCTCTCCAAATAGGTTTTTTTATATTTGATCTACCCCTCAATAGACCTTCACCCATTTAAACAACTAAACATGAAAGCCCTTCTTTCTACGCTCTGTGTAATGATGACTTTTTATACTTATTCGATTGCTCAATGCGAGCTTTTAGTTTGGGCAGATGAGTTCGACGGAACCAGCTTAGATACGGACAAATGGAGTTATCAAACTGGTGCAGGAGGTTGGGGCAATAATGAGCTTCAATATTATACAGATCGAGCAGATAATGTAACTGTAAATACTGGCTTTTTAGAAATCATCGCCTTAGAAGAAAGTTACATGGGAGCGGATTATACTTCTGGGAGAATCCGGACAATCGGTAATGGCGACTGGACCTATGGGCGATTTGAAGCTCGTTTAAAAACACCTTTTGGAAGAGGCATATGGCCCGCATTCTGGATGATGCCTACTGATAATTTTTATGGTACCTGGCCGGCAAGTGGAGAAATGGACATAATGGAACTCTTAGGTCATCAAACAGATATTGCTTATGGCACTTGTCATTACGGTGTTTCTAATGATCATCAACAGCTAGGCAGCAATTTCACTTTAAGCAGTGGGGAATTTTCTGAGGACTTCCACACTTTTGCGTTGGAATGGACTGCGAACGCTTTGAAATGGTACATTGATGATAACTTATATTTCAGTATTTCTGATTTAGATGTAGCGCCTTATGAGTGGGTCTTCGATCAGGATTTTCATTTTATCCTAAATGTTGCGGTCGGAGGAAATTGGCCAGGAAATCCCAATGGCGCAACCACTTTTCCACAAGCTCTGGAAGTCGACTATGTTAGAGTCTATCAACATCTACCAGATATCAAAATACAGGGTGATGATTATGTGCATACTAGTGATTTGACCAGGACATACAGCCTACCAAATGTTAGCGGAAGCTCCTACTTCTGGACGGTTCCAAATGGAGCAACGATAACTTCTGGGCAGAGCACAAATGAAATACAGGTAACTTTTGGGTCAACAGGAGGAAACGTAGCATGTACCTTTTCTTCGGATTGCGGAACAGAAACAAAATCAATACCCGTTGAAGTCAATGATAACTTCTGGCAAAATCCAGATTTTGAAGAAGATTATGCCCACTGGACCAATCGAACTTCAGGAGGAGGGGCCGCAACCTTTTTGATTGAAACAACAGATATCCAACAAGGTCTACAATCCGCTCACGTTGATGTTACTACTGCTGCGACGAACCCTTGGGATATTCAATTATCCAGAAGTGGTTTCTCCCTTGTATCAGGAACCCTTTACACGCTTAGTTTTTGGGCAAAAGCCAATACCAACGGCGTACAATTACCCGTCGCATTTATCAATCCTAATGATTTTACCTGGTATGCCGGATCGACTTATACACTAACTGATACATGGACCAATTATACCCTGGAATTTGAAGCTCCAGCCTCTACCGAAGTTTTATTTAATCTCGACTTGGGTTCAGCAGTAGCTGAATTCTACTTTGATGACTTTTCCTTTTCGAGATCTAATTTACTGCCTGTAGACTTATTGACGTTTTCAGCTCGACAGGTTCCTAATAAAAACGAAGTCCAACTCGATTGGGTCGTTACCAATGCTTTCGATGCACACTTTTACGATATTGAATTTTCAAGTAATGGTTTGCAATTTGAAAAAATTGCCCGGATTAACGGATTCTCCAGTGGCGTAACGGAACAGCAGTATACTTTCATTCATCGAAATCCTGTTTCTGACATTAACTACTATCGATTAAAACAAGTTGACCTGAATGGAGATTTTATGTATTCGCCTGTTATTGCCGCTGAGTATACCAAAAAAGAACGTCCATTAGTTTTTCCAAATCCCGCTACTGAATACATATACCTTCCAATAAACGGAAGAACTACGTTGACACTTTATAACGCTACTGGAAAACTTATAAAAGAAGACATTATTGAAGGAAACGGAAATGAATTATATGACATAGCTACCTTAGTCCCGGGCGCTTATCTCATTAATTGTATACACAATGGTCAAAGTCAATCTTTCCTTTTCTTAAAGGAATAATCTGTTACAGTATTTATGGACGGCGATTATCCTTAGGTTGTCATAAATAGCTTATGCCTTATTCAATCGATGAAGTGTAATTTCAGGTGGCATCCCGACACGCCCCGGAAAGATCAAAAAGCCCATGCCTCTATTGACATATAGATGTTGTCGGCCTTCTTTATAAAGACCTGCATATCTTTTGTAAAAAAGTTTCGCAGCACTAATCTCAAACAAGCCCGGAATACTAACTCCTACTTGTCCTCCGTGTGTATGGCCGGAAAGAGTCAGATCTACATCTTCTTTACCCTGAATATGGTGATCCCAATGAGAAGGATCATGACTGAGTAGAATTTTAAAGGGCACCTCTTCCATCCCTTCTATTGATTTTTTGTAATCTCCTTTTGTTGGAAACCAATTCTGTTCTGAATACCCCCAGTTCTCAACTCCTACCAATCCAATTTTTTCTCCGTCTTTTTCTATGACCTGATGTTCATTCAAAAGCACTTGAAAATCCATGCGTTTTTTAATAGCCGCAACCCCTCTACTATTTTCCTCCTTTTCAGCATCGGATGTTCTTCCCCAACCATAATCATGATTACCGAGAACTGCGAACTTTCCTTGCTTTGCCTTTAAAGACTGGAGTATGGGTACCCAGGCTTCCGCTTCCTTTGGGGACTCATTAACTAAATCTCCGGTAAAGAATATATAATCTGGCTCGAGTTCATTGATCATTTGAACGGCCTCTTTTATTGGTTCAAAGTTTTCACGAAAACTCCCTAAGTGTAAATCAGAAATTTGCACAATTTTTAATCCGTCAAAAGCCTTAGGTAAATTATCAAAGGCCAAATGATTATTAATAATTCGCCAGCCATACTTTCCTTTGGTGGTTCCCCAAATGAATGAGCCCATCATAATACCTCCAATTCCCAGCGCTAGTTTATTTAAGAATGTTCGGCGTTGCATACTTCCTCCAGTAGCCTTTGATCCGGAGAATCGAAAAGACAAGGATCGAATTAATAAGACTATATCTGCGAATAATTGAAATACACAAATTGAAAGTAGGGTCACCGATAGAGTAATTGCCCCTACGATGGTATAATTTCTGATTAATTCATTCCCCTCATATGATGCTCTATTCACTGCCAGGTAGGCCGTCGTCGTATAGACGAAAAAGGCCGCCAATAAAAAAGATACTCTAAACAACCACTTCGACCGGGAAGACCATTCTTTGGAAACAATGTGAACCGCTCGATATGCATAAAGGATAAGAAATACGGTTCCGTAAAGAATGAGGTTATATGCTAACATTAGATTTGTTTTATGATCAGAAGCGTAAAAGGCAAAATATTATGAAAAGATAAGAACTTAATTTTTTCCTATTCTGCTTTTCACTCCGTAGGAGGTTCAAAGGACCATTATAATCAGCGAACAAGAAAAATTTGAGCTATGTTACCTTAAAGTGATGGCTTTCTCAATCTTACATAAGATGATGTAAGAAGAACAAGCTTGAGCAAGTCATTGTTTTATTTACTATTTTAGGGTATATGAAAGGTAGACTTTTCTATATAATTATTCTGATAGGATCTTTGTCCTTTATTTCGGGTACTATTGATTTGGACAATCTTTTGAATTACCAGAATCAAGATATTCCAGAATATATTACCAAAGATAACACAATTAACAACCACGTTACTGATGCCGGCGCTACGCTTGGGCGAGTGTTATTTTATGATAAGAACCTATCATTAAACAACACCATATCTTGTAGTAGCTGTCATTTACAGGAGTTTGCTTTTGGTGATACTGCACAGTTAAGTCTCGGTGTTAACGGCGACATGACCGTACGCCATGCTATGCGCTTAGTCAATGCTCGATTTGGAAGTGAACAGCACTTCTTTTGGGATGAACGCGCGCTTTCGCTTGAGGACCTAAGCTCACAACCAATTCAAGATCACATTGAGATGGGGTTTAGTGGGACTAATGGTCAGCCAACATTAGACTCTTTATTGACTAAATTAGAAAATATAGATTATTACAATAATCTATTTGATTTTGTATTTGGTGATACAGAAGTAACCGAAGAACGAATACAAATTACCCTTTCACAATTTATCCGGTCGATTCATTCCTTTGACTCGAAATACGATATTGGTCGAGCTCAAGCCGATAATAATATTCAGGCCTTCCCTAACTTTTCACTTGCTGAAAATATGGGTAAAACCCTTTTCATTACCCCCCCGGAGTTTGATCAGGATGGTTACCGTATCAGCGGAGGTGCTGGCTGTCAGCGATGTCACCGAGGGCCGGAATTTGATATTATTCCTTTATCAAGAAATAATGGTGTAATTGGTACTTCAAGTGAAAGCGATCTAGATTTAACGATCACAAGGGCACCATCTCTTCGAGATCTATTTAACCCTCAGGGACAGCTCAATGGCGGGATGATGCATAATGGTTTGTTCACAAGCCTGGAAGATGTAATTAATCATTATGACCAAATACCTAACAACCCGATTAATACGAATTTGGATCCACGCTTGCGCCCAAGTGGAAGCACTCAAAAACTCAATTTAACCGATGATGAAAAGAGCAATCTCATCGCATTTCTAAGGACACTTACTGGTTCAGATATGTATACTAATGAAAAATGGTCAGATCCTTTTGATGAAAACGGATCGCTTACGTTGGTCGGTAGTTCTATAGTTTCAACTGAAGATATTCAAGAAGAGCGAGTGATTAATGTATTTCCAAATCCAGCAAGTGATTACATCTTCATTGAGGGAATAAGACCAGGAATACAGATAGATATCTTCAACCAACTTGGTCAGTGCATTACTAGTAAACAAGCTAGTGCTGATCATGAACAAATTTCACTAGACCTACTTCAATCCGGGGTTTACCTCATTATTTTAAAGAATAATGCCGACGCTTCTTTCTCGAAATCAACAAAGTTGGTGGTCTCAAAGTAGCTATTTCAATAATAATAGAAAAGAAAAACTAATATTAAAGGAAGGTTTTAAAACGACAAAACCCCTCAAACAAGTTGAAGGGTTTTGAAATTTACCTGGAGGTCGCGAGCGGATTCGAACCGCTGTACCTGGTTTTGCAGACCAGTGCCTAAGCCACTCGGCCACGCGACCATATTGCTATTTTTTATAGCGAGGACAAAAGTAAACATTTTTTTATAATGATGCATGAAAAAATAGCTTTCTATGATCATTTATTCATGTATTTACGAATGAAACGCGAGAAGGTTTACTTAGACAGTAATTAGTTTATAAATAAATCTCTTTTAATACGATACATTCGCCAGTTTTGCCCCCGGGAATCGGGCACTGGAAAAACGGGCGCTTGAAAAATCTGCTCCATTTAAATTACAATTCTCGAAATCTACTCCCTTAAGATTCGCTCCTTTGAAGCTTACTCCCCTAAGGTTTGCTCTGGAAAAATCCACATACTGGAGATTAGCGTTAGAAAAATCCGCATTTTCCAAAGTACTATCGGTAAACAAACAATGGCTTAAATTCGCATTATTTGCTTTGAGTCCCAGGCCAAATGCTCCACAAAAATTAGCAAATGGAAATTCTAATAGCTCAAGGCTGATATTACTTAAGTTCATTCTTTCGAACATGGCCTGTTGTCCCCCCGCGACAGCTAATACATCGTAAAACCCAGCAACCAAATCACCAATCTGCAATACTTTCCATTGGCCACCAGCTCCACCACTCGCTAGAAACTCATGGTGGCGATCCATGATCAAACTAATATCAGATTGAGTTAAAGCTGGGCCATGTTCGCCTAAAAATCTGATTTTTTGGTAATTCACCCCTGAACAATCACTTCCTTGTTCTGTACATAATGGAAATATATCTTGTAACGGGAGCGTTGAATGAATAGTTCTCATTATTATCATATTAGTGTAACACACTTCAAATATAAACAAAAAAATTACAAATTTAAAATTTTGCACTATTTACTTTACACCAAGAGAGAAAATAAATTCATCTGTTTAATGATACCAGATTTGGTCGCCGATAATATTATAATCCCCGTTAGTCGAAGAATACTTCGGTTTTCAAAAATATAGACAACAAAGCGATGCAGTATTGCGTATTTTCACGCACAAAAGTATTTCAACCTATTCGATTAAATTTCATAAACATGAATCAACCACATTATCTGTTAGGTTTATTTTTCCTAACTCTTTTTTTAAGCTGCGGAAGTAAAAAGGCGGCACAGACTACACCAGTCGTTGTTTTTGAGCAACGGGATTTAGATACCCTCGAAGTTTCAGCACCAAAAGTTGATGCCCCGGCCGAATCCCCTCAAGATGAAGTTTATACACTTCCAAAATATAACCCCACTTATACCTTACGTAATGATCTGTTACATACAGATCTTAACCTGAAATTTGATTGGCCCAACCAACATGTGATTGGTATAGCAACCCTTACGCTCAAACCTTACTTTTATCCAACCCGGATTCTTGAACTAGATGCAAAAGATTTTGACATCAATAGTATAAAGTTATCAGGAAAGGATTTAAAGTATGATTATAATGGTGAGATCCTTACGATTGACCTTGGCAAGACCTATCAAAAAGACCAGGAGTACACTATCGTTATTGATTATATAGCCAAGCCAGCAGAAACAGGTGGCCAGGGTGGTAGTGCTGCAATCACTTCTGACCAAGGTCTATTCTTTATTAATCATGATCAAAGTGATCCTAATAAACCAATGCAGATTTGGACTCAGGGGGAAACAGAATGGAACTCAAGATGGTTTCCTACTATCGACAAACCAAATGAGCGTTGTACTCAAGAGATGCATCTTACAGTACAAGATCGTTTCAAAACTTTATCAAATGGTTTGATGACCGGATCAGATAAAAATGCGGACGGTACTCGTACGGACCACTGGAAAATGGATCAACCACATGCGCCTTATTTATTTATGATTGCCGTTGGTGAGTTTGCAGTAGTCAAAGATAGTTGGGATGGAATGCTTGTAGATTATTATGTTGAGCCAGAATACGAAAAAGATGCTAAAGCCATCTTCGCTCACACTCCAGAAATGCTTTCATTTTTCTCTGAAAAACTTGGCGTAAAATATCCTTGGAAAAAATACTCTCAGGTTGTCGTCCGCGATTATGTCTCTGGTGCCATGGAAAATACAACGGGTGTGATCTTCGGAGAATTTGTCCAGCAGACTACCCAGGACTTAATAGATAATAATAACGATGGGATCGTAGCACATGAGCTATTCCACCATTGGTTTGGAGATTACGTTACTTGTGAAAGTTGGGCAAATCTTACCATGAATGAAGGTTTTGCAAATTACTCCGAATACTTATGGTTCGAACATAAATACGGTAAAGACCGGGCAGATAGTCATCGACGTAGTGAAATGCAAGGATATGTTGGTTCAGTAGGACAAGGAGGGGCACATCCATTAATCCACTTTGAGCATGATGACAAAGAGGATATGTTCGATGCGCATAGTTATAACAAAGGAGGACTGGTTCTTCATATGCTGCGTAGCTACGTTGGAGATGACGCGTTCTTCGCTGCCTTGAAATTATATCTAAACGAAAACGCATATACTGCAGTAGAGGCTCATGATTTACGTTTAGCTTTTGAAGAAGTGACTGGTGAAGATTTAAACTGGTTCTTTAATCAATGGTATTTCGAACAAGGTCATCCAGTACTTAATATCAATTATGATTATGATGCTACTGCAGGAAAATTAGATGTAATTATTCAACAAGAGCAGGATCCAAAAGCAAATCCACCAATTTTCCAGTTACCTTTTGCTATTGATATCTATACCGACGCCGGAGCACCAATGCGCACGGAAGTACTGATGAATCAGCGTAAGCAGGTATTCTCGTTTGATGTTCCTAGTAAACCACTACTTGTAAATGTTGATGCAGATAAAGTTTTACTTGCTGAAAAACGAGATAACAAAACGGATGATGCTTTAATTTTTCAATACAAAAATGGAAAAAATTATTTTGACCGTTATGAGGCCTTACAAGCTTTAGGTGGCAAATCAAGTTCAAATATTCAATCTGTATTTGAGATGGGATTAGGTGATCCTTACTGGGGATTACGTTCAAAAGCTATTTCATTAATCGACTTAAAAGCTAATCCAGCTACATTACCTAAACTTGCTGAAATTGGCAGAAAAGACCCTCATTCTGCCGTTCGGGCCGCAGCTTTCAACAAGCTTGCAGATGCTGGTGACTCAAAATATATTGGTGCTGCAAAACAAGCCATTGACCAGGATAAAGTTTCCAGAGTACAAGCTGCAGCATTAAATGCTTTATACGCCATGACTCCTAGCGAAGCTTTGAATTATGCAACTAAGCTTGAAGAATCAAAAAGCGTTACCATCCTTGGAGCAGTAAGTAATATCTATGCTGATCAAAAGGATTTATCAAAACTGGCTTTCTTCAGTAAGAATATGAGCAAGGTTGATGGATATGGTGCTATGGATTACTTTGAGAATTATTTCTCTATTTTACAGAGTGCCGATGATGCGACTGTTTCGGAAAATACGAGCTTAATGAAAGATCTTGCTGTCGACATGGGGCAATCTCCATGGCGCCGCTTCGCTGCTACCAAAACCATAAATGATATACGTGGTTTCTACCTGGATAAAGCAGATAAAGCAGCGTCAGCTGAAAAACAAACCAGCTTACGCTCCGGGGCAGATAAACTTACGCAGATGATCGAAACTATTAAAGCCGCAGAAACGAATGATCAGCTTAAACTGATCTACCAAAGATTCTAGTTTTCGTCACAAGAAAAAGAGGGATTATTTGATTATAATAATCCCTCTTTTTTAACTCTCTTCGCTCTTTTTCGACTTTCTTTTGTTCTTAATCAGACCTTTGCCTATCCCTTTATTCTCTAAAACCATACATTGGTCGCTTTCGCTTGATTTTCCAGTGGCAAAAGGTTATTTTTAGTGTCAATATCAAACACAACGGAGAACTTCAACTGCAACTCACAATACTTTAGTTTCGTATCAATAATATCGAACCGTTCTATTTTCTTATAAATAGTAGATTTATATGCTGTTTATAGTTGAAATTGAACTTAAAAAGTGTTTGTTGGCAATCTTTTTATAATTGTAGAGGTTTTGTAAGTGTAAAGTTAAAGCAATGGCAAATAAAGATAATTATCAACTACTCATAGAAAAGCTGGATCGTTTCACTCGTAAGTATTACATCAATCAATTGATTCGTGGATCCTTATATAGTATCGCCCTTATCCTGGCTTTTTTCCTAGTAATGAATTTTTTGGAATATAACTTCTACTTTGGTAAAGGTGGTCGTAAGTTATTATTCTTTTCTTTTATCGGGATTAGCTTAGCAGCCTTAGGCTCCTGGGTAATATTTCCATTATTGAAATACTTCAAACTGGGTAAAGTAATTTCGCACGAACAAGCCGCTTCAATAATTGGTGAGCACTTTACCGATGTAAAAGATAAACTGCTCAATATTCTCCAATTAAAAAAGCAGGCAAATAATGCAGCTGACGCTTCCTTACTAATCGCCGGAATCAACCAAAAGACAGAAGCAATCAAACCTGTTCCATTCCGGTCAGCAATTAACCTCAATAATAACCGTAAATATTTATTACGATTTGCTTTACCTCCTCTGTTATTATTACTTGTACTACTCTTTGCGGCACCTAGTATGATCACGGAGAGTACCTCTAGAATTATTCAGAATAATAAAGAATTTAAAAAAGCAGATCCTTTTAGTTTCGTTATTGAAGAACAAGATTTATCTGTAATTCAGTATTCTGATTATGACTTGAAGGTAAAAATAGACGGTGACTTCTTACCTGAAGAAGTTTTTATTGATATTGATAATTATCAATACCGTTTGACTAAAGAAGCTCCAAACGAATTTTCCTATACCTTCAGCAACGTTCAGAAAAAAACAGATTTCCAATTATTTTCTTCCGGAGTAAATTCTGACGAATATTCTCTTGATGTCATGAAGAAACCAAACATTGTTGGTTTTGATATCAAACTCGATTACCCTTCTTACACCAAAAGAAAAGATGAAACAGTTTCGAATATAGGAGATATCGTTGTTCCTGCTGGTACTAACCTGGATTGGGTTTTTAATGCAGAGAATACTAATGAAATCGCGATTCAGTTTTCAAGTGATAATGATTTTATTACTGCTGAGCGTTTTGACGATGAGTTATTTACTTACAAAAAGAAAGCACTCAGAGATGAAGCATACAAACTATATGTTTCAAATGAAAATCTCCCTAATGCCGATTCTGTTGGTTATACCATTTCTGTAATCCCTGATTTAAACCCTAACATTTCTGTTGAAAAATTTGTGGATAGCACCGATGCTAAGCTACTCTTCTTTGTGGGAGATGCATCTGATGATTATGGTTTACTAAGCTTGTCTTTTAATTATCGAATCAATAAGGAACAAGGAACGCAAGGTCCTCTGCAAACGGTAAAAATGCAGAAGCCTGACGGCAAACAGATTAATTATGATTATACCTGGGACCTACGTGACTTAGAGCTCGAGCCCGGTGATGAAATCACCTATTACTTTGAGGTCTCCGACAATGACGCTGTTAACGGTAGTAAATCTGCCAGAACAAATCTGATGGTGTTCAAAAAGCCTACCGTCGAGGAGTTCGAAGAAATGGAAGATCAGAAAAACGAAGACATTCAAAAAAATATAGAGGAATCCTTAAAAGAGTCTAAAGAAATTAAAGAAGATTTCAAGAAGCTTCGAGAGAAACTTCTACAGGAAAAAGAACTGGACTGGCAATCGCGTAAGGAAATGGAAAAATTACTCGAGCGTCAAAAAGAGCTCGAAAAGAAAATTGAAGATGCGAAGAAGGACTTTGAAGAGAACCTTAAAAACCAATCTGAGTTTAGTGAGCCTAACGAAGAATTGATGGAGAAGCAAGAGAAGGTTCAGGAGATGATGGAAGAATTGATGGATGACGAGATGAAAGAACTCATGGAGCAAATTGAGGAATTGATGCAAGAGTTGAATAAGGATAATGCGCTGGAGATGATGGAAGACATGGAAATGAATGATGAAGAATTAGAAATGAACCTCGACCGTATGCTCGAAATGCTCAAACAATTAGAGGTTGAAAAGGAGATGCAGGATCAAATGGAAAAATTGGAGGAGCTCGCTGAAAAGCAAGAAGAGCTAGCTAAAGAAACCGAAAAACAAGAGGACAAACCTGAATCCGAGCAAAGCGCAGAAGAAAAACAAAAGCAGGAAGAACTCGAAAAGAAACAGGAAGAATTAAATGAAGAGTTCGAGAAAATGCAAGAGAAGCAAGAAGAGCTCGAAAAGAAAAATGACGAACTGCAAACGCCTAAAGGTATTGATAAAGATACCAAAGAAGACATGAAAGATATCCAAAAGGATATGGAAAACAGTCAACAGCAAATGCAGCAAAATCAAAATAAGAAAGCATCTGACTCTCAAAAAGATGCCGCTCAGAAAATGAAGGACATGGCCAATTCAATGCAGATGCAAATGCAATCACAGCAGATGGAGCAAATGCAAGAAGATATGGCTGCCCTTCGACAGTTAATGGAAAATCTAATTGGACTTTCCTTTGATCAGGAATCGTTAATGCAAGATATTTCCCGGGCAACGGTCAGCACACCTAATTATGTTGACCTTGTTCAGCAACAGTATAAATTAAAAGATGACTTTGCTTTAATCGAGGATAGTCTACAAGAGCTTAGTAAACGTGTGATCCAGATCGAGTCATTTATTACTGAAAAAGTAACCGATATTAAGGTGGATATGAAAGATGGGCTCAAAAACCTCGAAGAGCACAAACAAAGGAATAAAAATGAAGCAAGTGTAAGTCAGCAGGCGACGATGAAAAATGTCAATGATCTGGCACTTATGCTTAGTGAGGTTATGCAGCAAATGCAGCAACAAATGTCCAGTATGATGTCAGGCAATCAGATGTGTGACAATCCGGGTGGAAAAGGTAGCTCAGGAAATAAGCCTATGGATAAAATTTCGCAGGGGCAGCAAGGGCTTAATGAGCAAATGCAGCAAATGAAAAAAGCCATGGAAGAAGGTAAAAGCGGTTCTAGTAAAGAATTCGCTAAAATGGCTAAAGAGCAGTCTGCTTTACGAAAAGCACTTCGGGAACTTCAAAAAGAAAAACAACAACGTGGTCAAGGCGCTGATGCTCAACAATTACAGGAGATCATCGACGCAATGAATAAAGTAGAAACGGATTTGGTAAATAAACAACTGACCAATGAACTGTTAAAACGACAGGAAGAAATCAAAACTCGACTGCTGGAGGCAGAAAAAGCCGAACGCCAAAGAGAATTTGATCAGAAACGTAAGGCAGAAACAGCTACAGAGCAAAAACGTCAAATGCCGCCTTCTCTTCAAGAATATATCAAAAAAAGAGAGGCAGAAATTCAGATGTATAAGCAAGTTTCTCCTGCATTAAAGCCATATTATAAGTATCTTGTAGAAGAATATTTCAAATCACTTAAGAAACAATAGAGGTTTTACAACAAATTATTCTTATTTACGTATCCTATTTCGCGCATTATTGAGAACAATAAATAGTATTCTTTTAGCAATACTTTTCATTGTATTCAAAATTAAAAACAGCGTTTAAAAGGTTTACCGGTTAATGAAAATAGAGATTGATCTCTCAAACTATTTTCAAATCGATAAAGTTAATTCATGTGATGCCAATATTATCTAAAATGAGCAGTGACCATATGCTGACACTTGTCTCGGATCCTAAAAATATTACTGTTGTCGAATCATTCGTAGAACGATTGGTTGATAAATACAAAATCAGCCCTGACATTTATGGTAATATTCTTATTAGTCTGACTGAGGCCGTCACCAATGCAATCAAACATGGCAACAATGGTGATCAATCCAAAAGAGTTTTTGTGAAATTAAAAAGAGCAAAAGACAAACTTGCTTTTCAGGTTTCTGATGAAGGTGGAGGATTTGATTTTGATCACTTACCAGATCCTACAGCTCCAGAAAATTTACTAAAAATTGGTGGTCGTGGTGTTTTCCTCATGCGCCAGTTATCTGATGACGTAACTTTTTCAGAAAATGGTAGCACGGTAGAGATTTGCTTTAGAATTTGATCTAAAAGTAATTTTCATCCAATTAAACGCTCATTTCATTTTTATCTCTCAACTTTTCTTACCTATATCTCCAGCAAAGCTTTTCTGCTACTGGATTGCTATTCCTAGATTTTGTAGCTTTGGGCGATTTTTAGCTTGTGCTTAACTTATGCCTGATTTTAATAACTTTCAATTAGACGAAGAATCTTCTATCAATTTTTTTGCTGAAGATGTTTCGATGCCTTCCATTGACGAGGATTTAACCTCTTCTTGGATTGAAGAAACTTTGCAAAACGAAAAGCATCAGTGGACAACACTTAATTTTATTTTCTGCTCTGATGAGTACTTGCATAAAATCAATATCGATTATCTCGATCACGATACTTATACAGATATTATTACTTTTCCGTATTCTACCTCCCCCATCGAAGGAGATATTTATATCAGCGTAGAACGAATTTTGGAAAATGCGAAAAAGTTTGATGTCTCCGCCGAACAGGAGTTGCATCGCATTATTATTCATGGCGTTTTACACCTAATGGGATATGGCGATAAAAATCTGGAGGATAAAAAACAAATGACCTTAAAAGAAAATCAATATCTTAGCCAGCTCAAAATTTGACCCGGTTTATATTTTATTCAACAATTAACTTTTCCTAACCAAATTCGTAACTAATAAGGCTAATAAAAGGGCAGTGATTCCTTTTCTTATTTTTTACTTCATTCATAATAAACTCGTATGAAGGTTTTAAAATTTGGTGGCTCCTCTGTAGCCAAACCCGAACGTATAGAAGGTATCATTGAGATCCTTAAATCATACTATTCTCGCGGTGAAAAATTTGCAGTCGTTTTCTCTGCCTTTGGTGGTGTGACCGACTCTTTGATCGAAATGGCTAAACTTGCCGCAGATGGCGATGATGCATATAAGCCTATTCTTGATGCTTTTTGCGAACGCCACAATGACGCAGCAAAAGCACTTTTGAATAACGATATGCAGCAAAATATTTTAGTCGAGCTTAAAGAAAATCAAGAAACACTCCGTAGTTTATTACAGGGTATTTTTTTAGTTCGCGAAGCTTCGCCCCGGACAATGGACTACGTCCTTAGCTTCGGTGAGCGCAACTCCGCTTACCTCATTGCTCAGGCGTTAAAACAAAATGGTATTAACGCTGCTTATCTGGATGCACGTCGTATTATTAAAACAGATAAATCTTTTGGCTCTGCAATAGTCAACTTTGAAAGCTCTGATCAAAAAATCAAAGAGCACTTTTCTCAAAACCCTGACATTCAGATAGTTACTGGTTTCGTTTCATCTTCCAGAGGTGGATTAACGACTACCTTGGGACGAGGAGGTTCAGATTACACGGCATCAATTATTGCTGCTGCACTCGATGCAGAATGTATAGAGATTTGGACGGATGTTGATGGTGTACTTACTGCTGATCCTCGTAAAGTAGCGAAAGCGTTTCCGATCAAAAGTATGACTTATGGCGAAGCAATGGAGATGTCGCATTTCGGAGCAAAAGTTATCTACCCTCCTACTTTACAACCCGCTTTAAAAAAGAATATTCCTTTATATATAAAGAATACTTTTAACCCGGAAAATATAGGTACTCTCGTATCTAATGTAGAAGATCCGGAAGGCCACCCTGTAAAAGGAATTTCTTCAATCAGTAATATTGCCTTACTTACTTTACAAGGAGGTGGTATGTTTGGAGTTCCTGGTATTGCTGCTCGATTATTTAATTCCTTAGCACAAGCCGGAATTAATATCATTCTTATTACTCAAGGTTCATCAGAACATTCCATCAGTTTTGCGGTCAAGCCTGAGGTTGCAGAAAAAGCACGCAGACGAGTAGAGAAGGAATTTGAGAATGAGCGTCAAGCTGGATTAATTGATCCAATCAAATTAGAAAAACAATTATCTGTAGTTGCAATCATTGGAGCTAATATGAGATACCAACCGGGTATCGCTGCTCGATTATTCCAGGCACTTGGCAAAAACGGAATCAATTGTATTGCTATCGCGCAAGGATCATCAGAGTTAAATGTGTCTGTAGTGATTAGCCAGGATAATGAAAGTAAAGCCTTGAATTCTTTACATCAGGCTTTCTTCCTATCAGATACGAAAGAGCTTCATTTATTTATGGTTGGAGTGGGCTTAATTGGAGGTACTTTAATTAAGCAAATCAAAGAACAAAGTGAATACTTAAAAGAGCAGCGTTCCTTAGAGATAAAAGTCGTTGGACTTGCGAATAGTAAAAAAATGATTTTCAATCAAGAAGGAATAAACCTGGATAATTGGAAAGAATCATTAACCTCGTCTGAGGTCAACTCTAATATTCCGGAGTTTGTGGAACAGATGAAGAAAATGAATTTATCGAATACCATCTTTATTGATAATACTGCAAACGACCAGATCGCCAATTATTATGAATCCATTCTGGATGCAAGTATTTCTATCTCGACTCCAAATAAAATCGCCACTTCATCTTCTTATCTACAATATCAACGACTTCAGACGATTGCAAAAAAACGTGGAGTCCAGTTTAAGTACGAAACAAACGTAGGTGCAGGCCTTCCTGTTATTACTACATTAAATGATTTAATTAATAGTGGAGATCAAATTATAAAAATCGAAGGTGTCCTTTCAGGCTCCTTATCATTTATTTTCAATTCTTTTAATGAAACTATAAGCTTCAGTGAGATTGTTGGTAAGGCGCGTGAGCTTGGATATACTGAACCTGATCCAAGAATTGACCTTAATGGAATCGATGTAAGAAGAAAATTAATCATCCTTGCCAGAGAATCTGGTTATGCTATTGAAGCGGATGATGTTGAAATTGAAAACATTCTTCCAAAAGCTTGTCAGGAAGCAGATACTATAGATGCATTATTTGCTGCGCTGAAAGATGCGGACCCTTCGTTTGATAAACTCCGCAACGAAGCATCAGCGAATAATAAAAGACTTCGTATGATTGCAAAACTTGAGAACGGTAAAGCATCTATCGGTTTGGAAGCGGTAGATGACACTCATCCTTTCTATAGTCTTAGCGGTAGTGATAATATGATCATTTTTACAACTGAACGATACAAAGAGCGGCCTTTAGTTATCCGAGGGCCGGGAGCAGGAGCTGAAGTTACCGCTGCAGGAGTTTTTGCCGAAATCATCTCAATCGGTAACTTTTTATCATAAACAACTGATTATCAGATATTTAAATAAAAATGAACGCAGGAATTAAAGTTTTCGCGCCCGCTTCAGTGGCAAATGTAGCCGTAGGGTTTGATATTCTTGGATTTGCATTAGAAAAGCCAGGTGATGAGATCATTGGCCGTTTCTCTGATAAGCCAGGTCTTAGAATTACAAAGATTACTGGTGCTAAAGGAAAGCTACCTTATGAAGTTGAAAAGAATACAGCCGGTTTTGCAGCGATGAAATTATTAGAGCATCTGGGAGAAACAGGACGAGGGATAGAGCTGGAGATTCATAAGAAGATGCCTTTTGGAAGTGGCCTGGGGTCTAGTGCTGCAAGTGCTGCCGCAGGAGTAATGGTCATCAATGAATTATTAAAACGACCTCTGACCAAAAGAGAGCTTCTTCCCTTTGCAGTTTTAGGAGAGCAGATTGCTGATGGTGCCTACCATGCAGATAATGTAGGTCCCTCTTTAATTGGAGGGATGCTATTGATTAGAGATAATAAGACATTGGACTTTCATCGTCTTCCGATACCTAAAGGATTATACGCTACCGTGATATATCCACATATTGAAATCCTGACGAAGGATTCCAGAAATGTATTATCTGATCAGGTTTCGTTAAAGCAGAGTATTCAACAGTCTGGAAACTTGGCAGGTTTGATCATTGGCTTATATAATACAGACATTGAATTGATTGGTCGTTCGTTGCAAGATGTAATTATTGAGCCTCAACGTGCAAAACTCATCCCGCACTTTTATGATGTAAAAGATGCCGTTATGAAGGAAGGCGCTTTAGGTTGTAGTATCTCCGGAGCAGGTCCGTCTATCTTTGCATTGAGTCCGAATAGTCTAATTGCAGAAAACGTAGGAACTGCAATGCAAAAAGTATTCAGTGATGCTAAGATCAATACAGAGCTTTTTATCTCTCAAATAAATCAGGAAGGCGCAATTCTTCTATAATTTCCAACTATAAACAATCATGAGATTATATAGTACAAAGAACACCAGTAAGTTCGTAGATCTTAAAGAAGCTGTTATTAAGGGGCTTCCTGAGGATAATGGTTTATTTATGCCCGAGCATTTCCCTACTTTACCATCTTCTTTTATAAATAACCTTTCTGATTATTCCTTTGAGGAGATAGCATATAAGGTTGCAAGTCAATTAATTCAGGATAGTATTCCTGAAGCTGCCTTAAAAGACATTATTCATAATGCTGTTAATTTTCCTGCGCCTGTAGTATCCCTTGACGAACAATTCCATATACTAGAACTTTTTCATGGACCATCCTTAGCGTTTAAAGACTTTGGTGCACGGTTTATGGCTCAAACTATGAGCTATTTTAATCAAAACGAAAATAGAGAACTGGTAATTCTAGTTGCTACCTCAGGAGATACTGGCGGAGCTGTAGCAGCGGGTTTTTATGACACTCCTGGTATAAAGGTCGTAATCCTATACCCTAGTGGCAAAGTGAGCGCTCTGCAGGAAAAGCAATTAACTACGCTTGGTAAAAATATATCTGCAATTGAAATTGATGGCACTTTTGATGATTGCCAGGCTTTAGTCAAAAAGGCTTTCTTAGATGATGAACTTAATCAAGCTATCCGTTTGAGTTCAGCGAATTCTATAAATATAGCTAGATTAATCCCACAATCGTTTTATTATTTCGAAGCCTTTAAACAAGTTGACACCTCTAAGGATATCGTATTTACGGTTCCTAGTGGAAACTTTGGAAACCTTACAGCCGGATTAATGGCGAAGAAAATGGGGCTACCTATTCATCATTTCATAGCTGCTACTAATGCCAATGATATTGTCCCTAGCTACTTAGAAACGGGCGAATATATTCCAAGGCCTTCTGTTGCAACGATCTCAAACGCTATGGATGTAGGTAATCCTTCTAACTTTGCCCGTATGCTTGATCTTTATGGTTCTACATGGAACAATTTAAAATCGGCGATTTCGGGCTATCGTTTTTCTGATAAAGAAACTAAGATTGGAATTAAAGAGGTTTACGAACGATATAACTATACTATTGATCCTCATGGTGCAGTTGGATACTTGGCCTTTAAAGAGTATGCAAGCTCCCACCCTAATAGTCTTGGTATTATTCTAGAGACAGCCCATCCCTCAAAGTTTATTGACGTGGTTGAACCTGTATTAAAATCTAAGGTTAACATACCACAGCGTTTAGCTGATTTAGCGAATAAACCGAAGGAAGCAGCTTTTATGGATACTTCCTACGGTTCCTTTAAAAACTGGCTTTTAGCTAATTATTAAGATTCTTACTTAGGTTTTAAAGGCCCGATGTTCCATGTGGAACATCGGGCCTTTTTAATTTCCCGCCTACACTAATGTTCCACATGGAACATTTAAAATCTTATCCTGTTCTATATTTCAAAATTGTTCCATGTGGAACAATGGTCTATTCTTTTTATCTAATCCTTATATTTACTTTATATTCAAACTTACAATTAAAACTAAAAATCAATACTGTATGAAATTACGCCTCTACCTGCTATTATTCTTATTCAGTAGTAGCCTATCCTCAATGCTAGCTCAGGACAACACTAATCAAAATAAGTTTCGTCAGCTAGGCCAGGAACTTCCCACACCAAACGTTTATCGCACAGCTTCAGGTGCACCAGGTCATGAATATTGGCAACAAAAAGCTGATTATAAAATGACCATCACACTTGATGATAATACCCAACGTATATATGGCGAAGAAACCATCACTTATCATAATAACGCCCCAGATCCACTTAACTACCTCTGGTTACAACTAGATCAAAACATGCGGGCAAAAGACTCTGACACCTACAAAATTCGAACGAATGAACTAGATGATAGAATCAGTACAGGTCAATTAAAAAGGTTCTTTCAGGATTTTGATGGTGGTTTTAAAATCGACTATGTAAAAGATGCTAATGGTAAAGCATTACCTTTTACCATCAATAAAACCATGATGAGAATCGACCTCCCTAAGACCTTAAATAAAGGAGAAAGCGTAAGCTTTCAGATCAAATGGTGGTATAATATCAATGATCGTATGAAAGTCGGAGGGCGTTCAGGAATGGAGTATTTTGAAAAAGATGATAACTATCTGTATACAATCGCACAATTCTTTCCACGGATGTGTGTGTATAGCGATGTAGAAGGATGGCAACACAAACAGTTCTTAGGCCGTGGAGAGTTTGCATTAGCTTTTGGAGATTATGAAGTAGAGATCACCGTTCCAGCAGATCATTATGTCTCTGCTACAGGAACTTTAGAAAACGAGAACGATGTGCTTTCTAAGAAAGAAAGAGATCGTATGGCTAAAGCTAGAAAGTCTTTTGAGCAACCTGTAACGATAGTAACTCAAGCAGAAGCAGAAGCTAACGAAAAAGATAAAAGTACTAAAACTAAAACCTGGAAATTCAAAGCAGATAATGTTCGGGACTTTGCTTTCGCATCTTCACGGAAGTTTATCTGGGACGCTATGGCTGTCAAACAGAATGACGGTAGCGTTGTAATGGCTATGTCTATGTTCCCAAAAGAAGGTAACCCTTTGTGGGAAATGTACTCTACCAAAGCAGTAGCTCATACGCTAAAATGGTATTCTCATTATACTTTTGATTATCCATATCCTGTTGCCTGGTCTATTCATACCAATAGAATCGGTATGGAATATCCTATGATTTGCTTCAATGGAGGTCGCCCTAGTTCTGATGGAACTTATTCTTCCAGGACGAAATACGGAATGATCAGTGTAATCATTCATGAAGTTGGGCATAATTACTTCCCAATGATTGTCAACTCCGACGAACGACAATGGACCTGGATGGACGAAGGCCTAAACACTTTCCTTCAATATCTTACCGAGCAACAATGGGAAAGAGAATACCCTTCCAGACGAGGCGAAGCTAACAAAATCACAGGCTATATGAAAGGTGATAAATCACGCATCTCACCAATCATGACTAACTCAGAATCCATCTGGCAGTTTGGTGCTAATGCTTATGGTAAGCCCGCAACAGCTCTGAATATTTTAAGAGAAACTGTTATGGGCCGGGAGTTATTTGATTTTGCATTTAAAGAATATGCTCAACGTTGGGAATTCAAACACCCTACTCCAGCTGATTTATTCCGAACAATGGAAGATGCTTCAGGTGTTGATTTAGATTGGTTTTGGAGAGGATGGTTCTATACAAATGACCACGTTGATATCGCCATTAAATCCGTAAAATGGTTCCAGCCAGATTCTCAAAATCCGGATAAAGAACTAGCCTTCCAAAAAGCTAATGATGAATCAGCACCACGCAACATTAGCCGAATCAGAAATGATGAATCCATCGCCAAGACGCAAGATGAAATTGATCGATCGCTTAGAGATTTTTATACAGAATACGATCCGTATAAATCTACAATACTAGATAAAAAAGAATATGAAGAATATATCGCTTCTTTATCTGATGACGAACGCCAGCTAGTAGAATCTGGTAAACATTATTACGAAATAACCTTCGAAAATATTGGCGGTTTAGTAATGCCATTAATTGTTCAATTTCAGTTTAAAGATGGTACATCTGAAACTCAGCATATTCCAGCAGAAATATGGAAATTAAAACATGAAGAAATATCTAAAGTATTTATTGTTGATAAAGAAGCTGAGCGCATTGTTTTAGACCCTTATATTGAAACAGGTGATACTGAAACAGACAATAACTATTTTCCTCGTATACAAACGATGAACCGTTTTGAGGTCTATAAAAATAGAAGCCGGGGCTCAAGAGAGAATAAAATGCAACGTGCTCAGAGAGCAGCTAAAGCTCAATCAGAAAAGAAATCCGGAACAGACTAGTTTAGTTCTACTCTAAAAAAGAAAACCCGAGTTTGGATTACCAAACTCGGGTTTTCTTTTTTAGACAGCTGAATATTATTCAACAGTATTTATCTTTCTAGTTAGTAAGTTCAGTTAAGAAATCCTCAAGGATTGCATTAAACTCACCAGGCTTCTCCATCATAGGAGCATGCCCACACTCTTCAACAAAAACTAATTTAGAACCTTCTATCAGCTCATTAAACTTCTCCCCTACAAAAGCCGGAGTGACAGAATCCTCTCTTCCCCAAATCAGTAAAGTAGGTGCTTTTATTTGATGCAACTTATCTCCAAGGTTATGGCGCACAGCGGTCTTAGCAGTTGCAATCACACGAATCGCTTTGTTGCGATCATTCACGATATCATAAACTTCATCTACCAATTCTTTCGTCGCCACTTCAGGATTGAAGAAAGTCGCTTCAGTTTTAGTTTTGATAAAATTATAATCCCCTCGTTTTGGGAATGTGGATCCAAGAGAATTCTCAAATAATCCAGAACTACCTGTCAGGATAATTGAGTCAATCTTATCTGCATTACCTAATGAATACAACAAAGCAATATGACCTCCAAGCGAATTGCCCAGAACATTTACTTTATCAAATCCTTTAAACTCAACAAATTGAACAACATGATCAACGAGGCCCGAAACAGAAACTTCTCGAATCGGCATCTCAAAAATCGGGAGAATTGGAACAACTACATTATAATCTTTATTGAAGTGATTTATAATCCCCTCAAAATTACTTAGTGCTCCGAAGAGACCGTGGAGTAATAAAAGAACATCTTTGTCCTCTCCACCAGTTTCAATAAATTTAAAATTATCTACTTCTTGTATTTCGTAATTCATTTATGGAAATATGGTTACCAAAATATTGGGCAAAGTTAACATATTTATTTTTTCGCACCAATTAATTTAAGATCGCTCAATTTCTTAGCAATCTCAAAAAAAAGCTAATTTTTTAATTACGTAATTTCATTGTTGAGAAGCCTGTATAATTCCAATCTGAGTAGTTATGAAGGATAAAAAAGTAAACATTAAAGTTATTTATAAAAAATACATTAATCATTAATTATCAATTAATTAAATATTTATATTTATATCATTATAATTGATTCTCAGAATTTATCTCTAGTAATTCTAGTATTTTACAAAAATGGATTACTTACAAAAAAACACATTTAAAATAATCTTATGTGATAATGGATTTAATTTTATTAAATACGTTTTTTTAGCGCACCTCTAGTATTTATATTTTTATTCGCTGGTGATTGACTTACCCAGTCAATCTATATTCGCTGATCAATTTCGAATTCAAAATTATTTCTCTTCAGAAGATTGAAGTAACCGTTCCAAATACTCCCCCCATATCTTTGGCTTCGAATGTGTACTATGACCAATAGTTTCGGATGTAATAGGCAATAGAATATATTGACCATTTTTCACTTTCTTAATTTCTTCTTTTAAAATTCCGAGCTCGGGAGGGTTTACCTGATCATCGGCAGAATTGATCGCAATCAAAGGAGCTTTAATCTTTTGCAAATGAGGAGATGGGTTATAAAATCTTGAAGCATCAAATTGATAGATCAAATCATTGGCGTCCATCATGCTTGCATACCTAGTAATCTTTTGTTCCAAAAATACTTCTGCTTTCTCTCTGGTTGGTGCAGCCTTTTGCCATTGGTACGGACTGCTAACCATAAAGATTAATCCATGCATCGCATATGTTAAGCCCGGAGGTTGATCTTCATAATTTCCATTATTCCATGCAGGATCATTCTTGATAGAATTAATGATCATCATTCTTAACATCCGGTTTCTTCCTGCAATCTCTACAGGTGCACTAGCTAGTGGCATCAAAGCATCCATAAAATCTGGATACATATATCCCCATACCCAACTATGCATTCCTCCCATACTCGTCCCCATCACCAAACGGAGATGATTCACTTTTAGATGTTCCGTTAATAATCTGTATTGCGCCACAACCATATCATTATAAGTATACGCAGGAAAATCCATTCGTAACCCATCACTTGGTTTACTTGATTTTCCATGACCAATACCATCTGTCAAAATGATAAAATACTTTGCTGCATCTAGCAACTGACCGGGACCAAATAAATTCCCAGCAAACCGATCTGAGAGAAAGCCTCCCCCATTACCTGTAGTACCATGTAAAATTAGAACAGCATTATTTACTTTTCCATCGCTTCCTGTTTTTGGCGTTCCGATCGTTCGATAATGGAGATTTAATTTTTCTAAAATTCCTCCTTTTTCGAATTCAAAATTTTCGATAATAAAGTCTCCCTCTACCGGCGTAGGATAATCTTGAGCTTCTGATGAAGCGCATGCGAATAGGAAAAGAACTAATAAAAAAGTAATTTTTTTCATGATTGACTTTTAGTTTATACTCAAATGATTGAGTTAATCCACATAGATATTAACACTCTATCAAATTAAGGAAATTAAAATTAACCTATACTGAAGTGGTTTGGTTTTCACGCGTCAATATAGCTCAGTAATCATTCTCAGGCTTATGAATTAATTTAGAAGATTACTAAGTCAAATTTGCAGCAATCAGAAAAATCAAGAAGTTATTATAGTTATCCACATAGATATTAAGATCTGTGCAATCGACAAATAAAACGGAACATTATCAATTATTCTAATAAATTTAACTTGTGCTTAGGAATAGTTATTGATAATCAGACACTTGTAATAAATCACTTAAGTCATCACTTCCTATAAAAGTATCTATTTTCATCTAAGTATGAAGAGTGTATATTGCATTTTACGTAAGTTTTAATTATTTTTATACGTATAAATATAGGTAAATTAATATCATGAATACTAAATTAACACTAAATCTAAATAAGGAAATTATCCAACGAGCAAAGGACTATGCTAAGGAGCATAACATAAGCCTATCATTCCTTATTGAAAATTATTTACAGAAAATTATATCTGATTATAAAAGTGAATCAATTTCAAAAGGTAGTATTGTTAATGAATTAAGCGGAATAATTAAGCTTGATTCTGAAGTAAACTATCAGGAAGATCATATGGATTATTTAACTGAAAAATATAAGTAAATTGGAAAAAGTTTTTGTTGATACAAATATAATTCTAGACTGGTTAAGTCAAAGGAAACCTTTTTTCATTTTTGCTAAGCAGCTATTTCTTAAAGGGGAGAATAAAGAGATTAAAATATTAATCAGTACAATGAGTTTTATTTCAACTGAGTATATTTTAAGAAAACAAATTGGAAAAGAAAAAGCAAAGCAAGCTTTAGCTGCTATAAGAACTATATGTGAGGTTTGTAATAGTGGAGAAAAAGAAATCGACCTTTCCTTAGTTTCTTCTTTCAAAGATTTTGAAGACGCGTTTCAATATTATAATGCACTAAATAATTCGGCAAAAGTTATAATTACACGAAACCCGAAAGACTTCAAAAAATCCAAAATCCCTGTAATGAGTGCAGAGGAATATCTTAAGTCAATCAAATAAGTCAAAAATACACAGAACAATATATCACTGTACCAAACTCCCTTTTTAGTCGTACGGCAGTGATACGAGGCGATCTTACCTTATTGAGGTAATACCTATTCAATAGATCAATAAAATATTTAGCAAAAATCAAAGCACCAAAGCATAAGTTTTCCTAGCATTTATATCTAAAAAAGACACTTATTATCTTTTTCCACAGAGTTACCAACATATGTTAACTTATTCGCTTTCTCAATAGGAAATTGACAAAAAGCATTGCCGTTAATAACAATAATGCTCCACCTTGATGGAGTACTCCCCAATCTACAGGAATACTTCCTCGAGAATTAATTACCGTGAAAATTCCAAGGACAACTTGAATTACTAACATAGTTATCCACATATTAATTCCACGACTAAATAATGCGGTAATCTGAGCTTTTCTAGCTTTAAAAAAGAACCATAAACCACTGATAACCAATAAATAAGCCGTCGTTCGGTGCAAAACCTGAATGAAGGTAGGCATAAAGCCATTTCGGTCGTAATCGACGAAGTTATCCACAGTCCATTCAGCAGGATCAAAAACAATAGAAGGAATAAAAACACCATTCATATCAGGCCATGTTGGATAGGATAATCCTGCTTTCATCCCAGACATAATTCCTCCCAAAACTATTTGAACAGCCAACAAGGCTAAAAGGCCAATACTCCACTTTCTCAACAATTGATTGTGGATAACTTTGATATTTTGGAAATATGTACCTAGGGTCGTCCAGAGTAAATATCCATACAAGATAAAAGCTAAAGACAAATGCATCGTAAGCTTATATGCGTTTACCCAAGGTCGATTAATTAAACCGCTAGCAACCATAATCCATCCAAAAGAAGCCACAACTGCAGCCAGGAAGAATACGGTTAACAATTGCCTGAATAATTTTCTGGAAAAGCGCTTAGTCAACAGAAAAAAGATAAAAGGGAAGAGAAAGACAAATCCCATAGTACGAGCCCAGAGGCGATGCAAATATTCCCAAAAGTAAATAAACTTAAAAGTTCCTATTTTGAAAATAGAGCCCATCTCCATGCCTTCATTAATTTTTTGATACTGGGGAGTAGCTTTATAAAGATCGAAGGCCTCCTCCCATGCCTGTGCATTCATAGGAGGTAATGTGCCCGTAACGATTTCCCATTTAGTAATGGAGAGTCCAGATCCTGTTAAACGTGTAATACCTCCAATAACAACCTGGAAAAAGATCATCACCAAACCAATTACTAACCAAGTCTTTACTGTTTGGCCAATTCGTTTGTGTTCAATAAAAAGTGTATTCATCTCTTTAATTTAAATCATCTATCAAATCTATACTAACAGGGGATTAAATAACTTACGATACCGAAACTTAGAAAAGTTCATATCCGTAACAAAAGCACGCTATTCGAAGCTTATATTTTATCAGCGATGAAACTCTGCGAATAAAAAACATTTTAGCTTCGCATAATTAAGAACCAAACATATTTTGATCCTCCAAAGTTAAAGGCTTTCTGTAAAAGCTTTGTCAACAATTCTGATTCCCCTAATTAATTATTTTAATAATTTTTTAAAACCCATCATCATCATCAGTAGTGTTAGTATGGGGATAAATTCTAGTTTTAAATTTATGTAAACTCATGATTAATATTTCAACAAGAGTTTTCAACATCTTTTTAAACACTTAAAGTATTGATTATCAAAATATTGTTGATTTATTCACACTATGTGGGTAAGTTATTAATAGCATAACTTTTTTGTTCACGACTCTTTCTAACATTAAACTTACTGTCGAAAACTATAGTGGATATCAACAGAAAAACAGAGGCTATAAATTAAATTGAATATGTTTTTTTACTATTCTTGGTAACTACACATTAATAAACGTCTTCTTCACCGGTTATCCACGAAAAATGTGGATAACTGTGGATAACTATCAAAATGCAATGAATAAGCGGTTTTCCTTAAAAAATAGCTAGGATTGCTTAATTTAAAGCATCTTATTAATAAAGACCCATGTGTAGAAGATTTTCGTTTAAAACAACTATCGAGGAAATGGAACTCCAATTTGGTATGCAAGTACCGACAAATCTTCGATGGAGCTACAACGTTGCACCAACTCAACATGCTTATGTAATCCTTAGTGATGCACCTGACAGGTTACAGTATATTACTTGGGGCTTAATTCCAGCAAATTCCAGAGATGGTAAAAATGAAGGTAAACTTATTAATGCCCGAAAAGAAGGTGTTGGAGTAAGTCCTTCTTTTCGTATCCCTATTCGATCACGTCGTTGCTTAGTATTAGTTGATAGTTTTTATAGCTGGCGGAAGGAGGGTACACATGAGACACCATTTAGAATTGCGCATGCCGACGGAAAACTTTTGACGCTTGCCGGAGTTTGGGATATATGGTACAAGGGAGATTATGCGGTTAAAAGTTTTTCGATTATAACTAAATCAACCGCAGGAAACTTTCGAAAAATTAATCCCAGGATGCCTGTGGTAATTCAAAAAGAGTTTAGAAAAGAATGGTTGTCTGATATTTCACTTTCTCGTGTCCAGACAATAATGGATGCCAGAGATGCAGAGGAAGATTTTAATTGTTACGAAATTAATGCTGACATACAATCGATCAAAAAAAATGATCAGAGTCTACACGAACCTAAGTCGCTCTCCAGTTAATTAATCATACACACTTTTATAGTAATAAAATATGCGGGTAGTCATACAGCGTGTCAAAGAGGCATCAGTTACGATTAATGGAAATATCCATTCTGAGATTAGTCAGGGATTATTGATTTTGTTAGGTATTGAGTCCGAAGATGACCAGACAGATATCGAATGGCTTTGTCGAAAAATTAATAACCTTCGCATTTTTTCAGATGATGCAGGTTTGATGAATAATTCAATACAGGATATTCAGGGGGCATTTTTAGTAGTTAGTCAGTTTACCCTTCATGCCAGTACGAAAAAAGGAAATCGCCCATCCTATATAAAGGCTGCAAAACCGGAAATTGCTATTCCACTTTACGAAGCTTTTGTAGATTATCTTAAAAGCATATCTAATTTGAAAGTAGGAACAGGAGCGTTTGGTGCAGACATGAAAGTTGCACTAATTAATGATGGTCCGGTCACTATTATTATAGATTCAAAAAACAGAGCATAAATGACAATTGAAGAAGCTCAACGTCAAGTGGACGAATGGATTAACACCATTGGTATTCGATATTATAACGAGTTGACTAATATGGCAATTCTTACTGAAGAGGTAGGAGAAGTTGCACGATTAATGTCTAGATTATATGGCGAACAATCATTTAAAAAACCAGAGCAAGCTGCGACAGCCAAAGACGATCTTGCAGGCGAAATGGCGGATGTACTTTTCGTACTTATATGTTTAGCAAACCAAACAGGTATCGACCTGACCTCTGCTCTCCAAAAAAGTCTCGACAAAAAAACAAAACGAGATAAAGAACGACATGCAAATAATGATAAACTAAAAGAATAACTTTTTGCTCACTGCTTACCAAAGCTCTTTTCCTATTGATCAAAGTGAGAATTTAATTAGATATTCAAGCCTTAAATGAAAATTAAAATACTTAAAATGAAATACCTATCCCTAATCACTTTTTTATTATTCACGAGCTTAACCTTAGGTGCACAAAGTAACCCACAATGGTTACGCTATGGAACTATTTCACCAGACGGAACCCAAATTGTTTTTACATATAAGGGTGACTTATATAAGGTGTCATCTTCCGGAGGAGATGCTACACAACTGACCTTTCATGATGGCCACGATTATATGGCAGTCTGGAGTAAAGACGGTTCTAAGATTGCTTTTTCTTCTGAGCGTTATGGCAACTTTGACGTATTTGTAATGGATGCAGTTGGTGGACAAGCTACCAGATTAACTTTCCATTCAAATAGTGAAGTACCTTATTCGTTTAGCGCAGATAATGAAAAAGTATTCTTTGGTGCGATCCGGCAAGATGATGTAAAGCATCGTCAATTTCCGCATCGATCACAATCTGAATTATATGCAGTACCTACTAAAGGAGGAAGAGTAGAGCAAGTGCTTACCTTTCCTGCAGAACTCGTTGAAGTATCAAAAGACGGCTCCAAAATTTTGTACCAAGATAAAAAAGGTGGGGAAGATCCATGGCGTAAACATCAGGTCTCTTCGATTGCCAGAGACATCTGGCTTTATGATACTAAGGCCAATACTCATAAAATGATAACAACATATGAAGGGGAAGATAGACAGCCAGCTTTTACCGCTGATGAAAAGGAAATGTATTACTTAAGTGAAAAAAGCGGAACCTTCAATGTACATAAAATGTCAATTGAAAATCCTGCTCAGGATCAACAGTTGACAAACTTCAAATTGCATCCGGTTCGTTTCTTATCAGAAGGTAACGGGACACTTTGCTTTAGCTTTGATGGAGAGTTATACACTATGAAAGAAGGGCAAGATGCAACGAAACTAAAAGTCAATATACGCACTCAGGATAAAAATAATCAAGACAAGTTTATTTCAATCAACGGAGGTGTAAACCAAATGGAAGTATCCCCCAACGGAAAAGAAATTGCTTTTATCTCTCGTGGTGAAGTATTCGTTACCTCTGTGGAAGAATCCTTTACAAAACGGTTAACCAATACACCTGAGCAAGAGCGATTTGTCACCTGGGGCCCTGAAGGAAAATCAGTAGTATATAGCAGCGAACGAAATGGTAAATGGAGTGTCTTCAAAACCGAAATTGTCCGTGATGAAGAACCCTTCTTTTTTGCTTCCACTTTATTAAAAGAATCTCCAGTCTTAGAAAATGGTAAAGATAACTACCTCGCAAAATATTCTCCCGATGGAAAGAAAATGGCTTTTATTGAAGATCGCCGCACTTTAAAAATCAGAACGCTTTCGACTAATCAGGAAGTTACTTTACTGACTCCCGAAGATTTGTTTCATATGCGAGATGGAGATAAATATTTTACCTGGAGTCCGGACAGCGAATGGTTACTTGTTGAGTGGGGAAAGCTACTTCAAAACAGCGATGTCTTATTAATGAAAGCGGATGGTTCGCAACGCGTTAATCTCAATAATAGTGGCTACTATGATATGAGTCCACAATGGGTTAATGAAGGCAAACAGATGATCTGGTTTAGTAATCGTAATGGACTAAAATCTTACGCAACAAGTGGTCGCTCTGAATTAGATGTATACAGTATGTTTTTTACCCAGGAAGCCTGGGATAAATTCAATCTTGATGAAGAAGATTATAAATTGATGAAAGCAATCGAAGAGCAGGAAAAAGAAAAAAAGAAAAAAGACGATAAGGATAAAAAAGAAGAGGATAAGAAAAAAGAGGAAGATGAAAAGAAAGATAAGGATAAAAAGAAAGTTGAACCCTTAAAGTTCGACTGGGATAATATGGATGAACGTATGGCTAAACTAACCATTCATTCTTCTCGTTTAGGCGATGCAGTATTATCAAAAGAAGGAGATAAATTATATTACCTTTCTCGTTTTGAAGATAAGATGAATCTTTGGAGCACAAATCTTCGAACTAAAGAAACCAAAATGGCCATCAAGTTAAGCGCCAACTCCGGGAGCTTACAATGGGATAAAGAAATGAAAAATCTTTTCCTCTTAAGCGGAGGAAAGATTAGCAAAATTGATGTGGATAAAGACAAGAAAGAAGGCGTGAAAATTAAAGGTGAGATGGAGTTTAATGCGGAAGCAGAACGCCAGGCTATCTTCGATCATGTCTGGATTCGTACCAATGCTATCTTTTATCATTCTAATTTCCATGGAGTTGATTGGGGTCAGATGAAAACAGAATACCAAAAGTATTTGCCGTCTATTGGTAATTCCTTTGAGTTGACAGAGATGTTATCCGAAATGCTCGGAGAGTTGAATGTATCTCATGCCGGTGCTCGTTACCGCGGTAAGCGAATCGAGAATGCGGATGCTACCGCCTCCCTCGGTATTTTTATGAATTATGATCATACTGCTGATGGGATTTTGATTGATGAGATATTGACCGGTGGGCCTCTTGACAAAGCAAAGTTCAATGTAAAACCCGGAATGATTATCGAAAAAATCGATGGTCAACTTATCGCTGCTAATCAAGATGTTGCAAAATATCTAAACCGCAAAGCTGGAGATTTCACCCTGCTAGAAATACTAGATCCTAAAACAAAAAAACGAGAGCAGATTACTGTTAAACCAATTTCTCTTCGAGCGGAGAACCAATTACTTTACAAACGTTGGGTCAAGATGAATGAAAAGGAAGTGGACGAAAAAAGTAATGGACAACTTGGGTATGTTCACATCCCCGGGATGAGTGACGGCCCTTATCGAAGCATCTATCAGGATATGCTGGGTAAATATTTTGAACGAAAAGGCGTGATCGTGGATACTCGATTCAATGGTGGCGGTGACCTCGTTGCGGACCTTGCTATGTTCTTTACCGGAGAGCCTTTTATCAGTTATGAGACGGAAGCCAAGGTAGTTGGTGGCGAACCAACTTCACGGTGGACAAAGCCAACGCTAGCCTTAATCAATGAAGCACAGTATTCTGATGGGCATTGTTTTGCTTGTGGTTATACGGATTTAAAAATTGGTAAGACTGTTGGGATGCCGGTTCCGGGGACTTGTAGCTTTGCTGGCTGGGAAGGTTTACCTGATGGCTCCGTCTGGGGCGTAGTACCCGTGAGTGCAAAAGATAAACAAGGGCAATGGATGGAGAATAATCAAACAGAGCCGAATATCAAAGTGAAGAATATGCCGGGTAAGGTTGACGAAGGAATAGACCAACAACTAGAACGCGCGATCGATGAGATGATGAAAGACGTCAATAAATAAACCTAGAAGCTTCAAAAAAAATAAAACGTCCTATTGTTTATCCGAACGATAGGACGTTTTTTATTCGCTGATCCTCTCCTGACATGCATAGCATTATCAGGAACGATCTCAAAAACATATCTTGGTTCCATATTTTACCAATAAGGTAGATTAAATCTATCACGTTATTAGTTATCTAAAGAAAGTAGTAACTTTTGATTACATTCTGATTTTACGTCACTATTGAAAAAAAATATAAAATGAAAAACCAATCACGACGATCTTTCCTCAAGCATACCGGAATAATTAGCGCCGGGTTTATCGGATTACAATCCCTGGTTGCCAGTTCTTTTTTATCCTGTGCTGCTTCGCCGCGTATTGGTGGTGATGTAAAATATGGCCCTCTCTTAGATGATCCACTTGGGGTGCTAAAATTACCAGAAGGGTTTTCTTATAAAGTGATTGCGCAGCAGGGAGATATAATGAATGATGGTTTTTTACACCCAGGTGCACCAGATGGTATGGCAACTTTTGCCGGACCAGATGGAAAAGTATTGATTGTTCGTAATCATGAATTGACGCCTAATGGTTTTAGCCCCTTTGGAAAAGAAAATGAGAAACTAGGCGAGGTCTCCAAAGAAAAATTTTATGATTATGGTAATGGAGAAATCCCCGGAATTGGTGGAACCACCACTTTAGTTTTTAATGAAGATACGCAAGAACTAGAACAGGCTTCATTAAGCTTAATTGGTACAATCCGGAATTGTGCCGGCGGTCCTACGCCATGGGGAACATGGATAACCTGCGAAGAATTTTTCTGTAATGCAGAGCGAGGATTAGAACAAGAACACGGTTATTGTTTTGAAGTTCCGGCAACTGATCAAATTGGTTTGGCGGACCCTGTACCATTAAAAGCAATGGGTAAATTTAATCACGAAGCCGTTTGCGTTGATCCAAAAACGAGTATTGTTTACCTGACCGAAGATCAGCACGAAGGATTATTTTATCGATTTATTCCAGACGTAAAAGGAGACTTAAAGCAAGGCGGAAAATTACAAGCGCTGGTCTTACCAAAAAGTATTGGACGTGATACTCGCAACTGGCCAGATAAAGAAAATGATTTTCCATTGAATCAATCCGTGGAAGTAAGCTGGATGGATTTAGAAGATATCAATCCAGTTGAAGATGATCTTCGAATTCGCGGGTATGCAGATGGCGCCGCTCGTTTTGCCAGAGGGGAAGGAATTTGGTTTGGTGATAATGAATTATACTTCGCGTGCACCAGTGGTGGACAAAACAAAGGCGGTCAGGTATTCAGATATGTGCCCGGTGCGGATGAAACAGCTGGTGGAACATTAGAATTATACTTAGAACCTAACGATACCAAATTACTAAAGAGTTGTGATAATCTTACAGTAGCTCCATGGGGCGATTTAATGATTTGTGAAGATGATCCTCATCCATTTTTAGTTGGAGTTACGACGGATGGAGAACTTTATAACTTTGCCGAAAACGTAGGGCATGCATCGGAGTTTGCAGGAGGTGTTTTTTCTCCTTCCGGAAAAACCTATTTCGTCAATATTCAAAAACCAGGATTGACGCTGGCTATTCAAGGGCCCTGGCAAGTAGAAAGCTAGTCAACCGAAAAATCAATTTTATTTAATCGAAGTCTAAATTTTATTTTATGCATTCCTCCTTGATTCGAATTTGTTGTCTCTTAGTTTTGAGTAGCTTATTTTCTTGCAGCGCTAAAGAAAAAGAAAACCAATTACCAAGAATAGCCATTGCTGGTTTTGCGATCGAGTCTAGTACCTTCTCGCCAGCAAAAACACAGGAAGAAGCATTCCACCCACGGTACAAAAAGAACATCTTTAATATGTACCCTTTTCTTTCGGAGAATGCGGAGCTACGCTCGAGAGCGAATTGGATTCCAACCTTAAGAGGACATGCGCTCCCCGGAGGAATTGTAACGAAAGAGAGTTATCAATCACTACTGGATAAAACACTAAAACTTTTAAAAGACAGCTTACCGTATGATGGAGTTTTCTTTGATATCCACGGAGCAATGAGTGTGGAAGGATTGGACGACCCGGAAGGAGATTTGATTAAAAAGATTAGAGCAGTAGTCGGTTACGAAACAATGATTTCTACCAGCATGGATTTACATGGAAATGTATCCAAAGTACTGGCTCAAAACTCTGACCTCATTACCTGTTATCGAATGGCACCTCATGAAGATGCAATGGATTCTAAAAAACGCGCTGCTCAAAATTTAGTAGAACGACTAGAGAATGGGAAAGGAAAGCCAAAGTATAAAGCCTGGGTAAAAGTACCTATTCTTTTGCCTGGTGAAAAAACAAGTACCCGGGTAGAACCTGGCAAAAGCCTCTATGCAAAAGTTAACCCTCTAACAGAGCAAGCCGGAGTAATAGATGCAGCTATTTGGATGGGCTATCCCTGGGCCGATGAACCAAGAAATCATGGCGTCGTCATGGCGGTAGGTGACGATCAGGAACAAGTCGCGAAAGCCTCCGAAGAACTAGCGAATACTTTTTGGGATGTCAGAGATAAATTTGAATTCGTTGCGCCGACCACAACCTTAGAAGAAAGTATACAAACTGCAATCAAGAGTGAAGACCGTCCATTTTTTATTAGTGACATGGGTGATAACCCAACCGCCGGTGGTGCGGGTGATGTTACCTGGACCCTCAGAGAAATTCTTAATCATCCTGACTTTAGTAAAAACAAAGACCTTTCAATTATCTATGCTTCTATCCCTGGCCCCGAATTAGTGGAGGCTGCACAGGCTGTTGGTGTTGGTGGAAAAGTATCTGCTAAAGTTGGTGCAGCTGTTGATAACCGTTATGCTCCGCCAATCGAATTAACCGGGACCGTCAAGGCCATCAAAGAAGGAGATAAAAATGCGGAAGTTGAAGTGGTTGTACAAGTAAATAATGTCCACGTGATTGTTACAAAGAAGAGGAAGCCGTACCATTACGAAAAAGATTTTACGGAATTAGAACTAGATCCCCGGACCGCTGATATTGTCTTTGTAAAGATTGGCTACCTGGTTCCTGAATTATACGATATTCAAAAAGGCTGGCTAATGGCACTGACTCCCGGTGGCGTGGATCAGGATCTCAAACGATTAGAGTATAAAAGAATTGAAAGACCAATGTTTCCTGTAGATACTTTTGATGAAATGCCGGACTTATCTGCGCAGTTTATTCCGCTTAGTGGAACGAAATAAAATTACCTTATAACTCTACGCCTAAAGTTAAATAGAATGTCCGCGGTGCGGATGGAATAATTCCAGGGCCAGGATAACCTGTTGCTCTACGTGTAAAATAAACTTCATTCAAAACGTTATTTACTCCAGCTTCTAAACGAAATTTTTTATAAGAATAAGAAGTAGAAAAATCCATCACACCATAAGAAGGAATGGCTCCGATAATACCACTTTGATTATCCTGTCTGTTTTGCGCTGCATTGGATGCGTCGGAGAATTGTTCTGATAGAAAAGTATATTGCAGGCTTGTTCGAAAATTCTTGTAGCCAAAATTAATTCCACTCTTAAGATTAATACGCGGAATAAACTCTACTTCGTTTCCTTCAACTCCAGCAATTTCAGAATCCAGGTAAGTAGAATTAGTGATTGCCAAATTAGTAAAAAGATTTAGACTATGATATTTTTTTGCTTCCAGATTTGGTTGCAAAATACTCCAATCCAAAAGACTCTCTAACCCATAAATAAATGCCCGGCCAATATTACCACGGAAGCGAATGATTCGACCTGTTTCGACCGTAGCGCCCTCTGCCGTAATTCTAGTTTGTGGTCGGAGCACCTCTCCCAAACGATCATTATACAATAGACTAAACGTATTCACGTCAAAGCGAACATTTTTTACCTGACCTCTGATTCCGAGATCTGCATTAAAGCCATTTTCGTCCGTAATGTTCGGATCAATCTGATAAGAAGGATTCACCGTGCGAATATCATTGAAAGTAACGGACCGATAGTTTTGAGAAATGTTCGCATAAGTTTCTACACCTTCAAGCGGCGTATAACTTAATCCCAGTCCAAGCAATAATCGATTACGATTAAAAACCCGATCATCCATAAACACTTCATTCCGAATCGCATTACCTGCTAAATCAAAATCAATAGCTCGAAACATACCATCACTTTCTGTTCGAATATATTCATATCGTAGACCCGGCGTTATTGAAAATTTATCATTCAGATAAAAAATGTGCTCTCCGAAAAAAGCATAATTTAAATTCGGAAAATCAAAATCAGATTGATTTGGATAATCTGCAAAGCTTGTATTTTGTAAAGAGAAATCTGCATCCGAACCATTAGAGCCCGCACCTTGCAAACTATTATTATCAGACTGATAAAACTTAGAGCCAACTAAAAATACAGCTCGCTTACCTGCGAGACGATAGCGATGTAAGAGCCTCGCTTCACTCCCCCAATTTTGAAATTTACTTTTTAATAAATCCCGAGGTGCGTTTAGATCATCAGTTTGTGAAACCCGGTTTGTTCGAAAACCAATGGCATTACGTTGTGCATCCAGACCAAAGAACTGTAATGAAAAATCAGTCTTCGTAGAAAATTTATGTTGGAGTTGTACTGCCCAAAGTTTCCAGTCTACCTCAAACCAGTTTCGGGTACGATTACTAAAATTAGCATCTTCATAAAATTGAGCATCCGTCAAACCGCCAGCTTGTTGAGCCAAATATTTTAAATAAGTAGCTTCTAGTTTTATAGAAGTCCTTTCGGAAAATTTATAATTAAGTTGTCCGAAAAAATTATTAGAGGAGAAACCAGCGTTAGGACGAAAGTCTTCTCCGCGTTTATAATTGAAATAAGTGTAGTAGGAAAATTTTCCTACCGTTCCACTCAAAGAATTGAAAGAAGTAAAGAGCGCATTTGAACCGACCGTTTGACGAGAGACCAGACTTATTTTTTGCAGTGGATTGGGTGCTTTAAATTTAAAATTTACCAGGCCACCGAATTGGGTGCCGTACTGAAGTGATGCGGCGCCACGAATAACCTGAATTTCTTCCAGCGCTTCCGCCGGAGGCGAGTAATAACTTTCCGGGTAACCCAAAACATCCGCAGAAATATCGTAACCGTTTTGGCGGGTATTAAAACTAGCGGTACGATTTGGGTCGAGGCCACGACCGCCAATGTTTAATTGCAGACCAGCGTCATTGCCTTCATAAATATTAAGGCCGGCAATTTGTGCATAAATCTGCCGAGCATTATTAGCCGCAGCATTCATTACTTTCTGATCTAACAAAATTACTTCTGTCTTTTTACCAGCAAAAATTGCAGTGCCTTCTACAGAGCGTAAGCGGCGCAAACTAAACTGCTTTTCTTTTTCAATAGAGACCGTTACTTCATTAAGATCATATTCTAATTTGCGGAGAACAATATTAAGGTCGAAAGGATTGGTTTTTATACTGATAGATTGTTGAATCGTTTCGTAACCGAGTAAAAAAATAATCACTTCATAATCTCCCTCGTTTAACACAGGTGTTATAAAACGACCATTGCGATCCGTAGTATAAGTTGCTGAGTTCGGTAAGAGTAATATCTCTACATTTTTAATGGCTGCTCCACTTTCATCCGTAATTAACCCTTTGATTTCTCCTTGTGCCAGAACTGCCCCGCAGGTCAACCAACAAAAGAATATTAATAAGGATACTCTGATGCCTGCGGCTATTCCGCTGATCCCACCGTGCTCCGTCTTTTCCGAATCTTCCTGCATAATATTATTTTTCAAAAACCTTTGATCTCTCCTTTAAATGGTAAAATAAAAGTCTTGGGTTTTAGTGATGGTTTTATTGTAGTTAAATCAACTTTAGGATCAATAAAAGGTTCACTCCTGCGACCGTTCAAGGCAACGTAACTTTCTACATAAATCTGCGGATCACGAATACCTTCCCTTTGATAATGTTGTTCTAAGTGATGTGCATATTCTAGTATGAAGTCCGGCTGTGTAGCCATTTGTTTTTCCTGAAGTGGATGAAGGAAGTTTCCGTTTTGAACATAAAAGCTACGATCTGTATCTGGATCAATAACTTTGAAATTCGCATACCCTGCTTTTTCCATTAACATCACTCTCCACGAAAAACGATACCCTTCCTCTGTCCAAAATAATTCCCCCTCATAGAGTAAATGCCGAAAAGGAATAAGGAGTTGTACAATAAAAAAGAGTGAAAGCACTGCTAGCGTAAACTTTCTAGCTGTAGTATTTTTTGGAGTAGTAACTGTTTTAGATTCTATTGATAAGTTAGGCTTCGATGAATTGGATTCGGAGTACGGAAGAGTTGTTTGTCCGAAGGATACGATTGGACGACGGAGCTCGGCGAATGAAAAAGATCGCCAAAGATTATTAATCCAGTTGAAAACTTGTTGGTAAGTACTCGCTTCAAAGAAGATCAAAGCACTTGCAATCATTACCCACGGAAAAATACCAATCGGAAATAATATCCAGGTCAATATGTGAAATACAACTACCGCGACGAATGCAATTTTTCGAGTAGCACTAAACCAAAGTAAAAAAGGAATGGTCAAGTCATAAAGCATGCCGCTCCAACTAAATAAATAATGAAAACTTTCTTTCTGTAAAAGTGCACCCAAGACCGGAAGGTCATACTTAGCTTTTAACCAAATCGAAAGTGGTTGCGCTTCTAATAACCAGTCAGAGTTAAGCTTTGCCAGGCCCGCATAAAACCAAACGATAGACAACATGAACTTAATAGAATCAATACTCCAACGAGGAATGTTCGGGGAAAGATTGTATCGCCTTGAGTCAAATGAGTATCGAGCATTAGCAGGTAAAAAACACAGGATAAAAGCGATACAACTTACAAAGTAATAATGATTCAGATAGTTGGTTTTATCCATCAATTCGATATAGCTAAAGCTAAGAAAGAACGTAATAATTGCTAATCGATACTGCCAGCCAATCATCACGAAAAAAGCAGATAAGCCACAAAGAAAAAATAAACCATAAGTATAATCCCCTAATGGTTTTACCCATTCAAAGCCGAGATAGGAAAAGAAAAAATCCGGTGCTACATAAAGCTGTTCAATCCAACCATAATATTGAAATCGCAGCATGCTAAAGCACATGATCCCACCAAAAAGAATACGGAATACCGCTAATGGCGCAGCATCCGTATTACTATTCAGATATTTTGAGAGGATCAATCTCACCCCCGGTTATTTTATTTTTGTTAATCAATCACCATCCGCATCTACGAAATCTACGTTGATATTAAAAGCTTGCAGCATGTCTACTTTCAAAGGCACAACGTTCAGTTGAAGTTGATCGTAGGTCGCTAACATTTTGGTATTATCATTTTCAACTTGTGTACTAAAATTATCATCCAGCTCGCTAGCGGTTGTTCTTGCTGCCTCAAACTGATTGTTAATAATCGTACTTAAGTTTTGTCCGTCTTTTTGAATTTCAAGATAGTCGAGATAAGATTTCAGACTTTCCGTATTTGAATTTCCGGTAGTATGTGTACCATTGAAAAATGCCTGAACGGCATCGAGCGCTCTGTTAAGGAGTGCTTTACTTTTATCTTTTGAATAAAGACCTTCTACATTTTGAGGTAGAGCCGATCCGGAAAAAACACCAGCAGGAATACCGATTTTACCCGCACGTAAATGTCGCTCATAATAGAAGATGTAATCGTTAACTAGTTTGTCAACCGAAGCTGTGGCAGCATTCCCTGTATTATTAACAAACTCATCTCGATAAGTATCCGTCCAATCCGCAAGTACCGCTTGAATCAAACTATCAATCCGTAAGGTCAGTGCTTTTAGATATTGAAGATAAGCGTCAGCATTAGCGTCAGTTTGATAAAACTCGATAAGCGCATCTTGTCCATCTGCAATACCAAACAGTAAATAATCCAAAGCCGGAAAACCTTGCGTAGCAATCTGAGAAGGTAATTCTAAGTTATAATCTCCTTCGAGAACATTATTATTTAATGCATCAACATCCGTTGGATAAATATTCAGGTTGTTCGTAAGGCGCAGCTCTTCCGCTTTACCAATTTCAAACATGGAAACATCTTGAAAGTGTAAATAAGCATCTTCCCAGGCAGAAACTAAATTTGTATAGTTTGTAGCATCTGGCGTTTCAGAAAAACTAGCCCCGGCTTCTTTCAGTGTATTGGTCTTTTCTGCTAAAGCGGTATAACCGGGAATGATAAAATTATCGGCCCAGTTAAAAAGCATTTCCTGTCGATCAAAATTATCAACAGGTTCGTTCCCGCCTCCAGGTTGTTCATCATCACCACAGGCGAAAGTCAGACTTAGTAGTGCTAAAAAAAATAGTCTCTTCATTGTTATTAAATTCTCTTTCATATACAAAGAGGTAGCCTATGTTTATAGACTACCTTAACTATGCTGGAAATTAAATATTGATATATGGCATTTATTCTTTTGCTTGTGCTACCGTGAAATCAAATTCAGCAGCAATCGTTTCTGCAATTGCATCTAAGGTAGATGCTTCTACATCCCAAAAACCATTTGGTCCATCGTCCATAAGGTTCGCTATGAAGTTGTCAACATCTTCAAGTGTAAAGTATGGTGTGTTCGACCCTGGACGGCGAGTAAATTGTAAGCTGTAGATAAAACCGTATCCTTCACTCAGGTCATGAAATGCACTTCCAGTGCTACCATTTTCAAATGCTAATTTAGCTTGTTGTAAATAGTATACTGCGCGGATGGCGATTACCTCAGAAAGCTTTTCGCGGATAATATCAGCTTGTTCATCTCTGATATCATAAGCCCCTGCAACGATGGCAGCTCTTCCTTTTTTGAAAGCATCATAAACCGTAGTAGCAATTCCGGCAAAATCAGCGTCATCTTCAACACGGGATAGATACTTGTTTAAAAAACTATCATCCGCACCAAGGGTAGCATTGGGATTAGCAGAATCCGAAGCTGTTCCGTAAAGGTAGCCATAGGCTTCGTCCCATTTGTGCTCCATACTGGTATATGCTTTCTCATCTTCGGTAATACCAGCATCATTATTAGCAAGGTTTTCGCCGGCATCAAGTACTGCAGGACTTAAATAATTATTGAGCATTTGATCGAGCATAAGTGCTCCAATCAAGCCTTTGTTTACAGCTTGATTGTATTCGAGTCCAGATGCATTTATATAACGAACGGAGGTTCCATCGGCAATTTGCCCGGCTTTACCAGCTTCGGCTAATTCATTTTGATTTGGAAAGACTTCATCAACCTGTGCCTCGATCCACTGTGTAAAGTCTCCCTTTATTCTTGCGGCATCAACGGTATTTGCGGCAAAATAATCTGCAGAAGCAGCCACCTTAGAACGAATACTTTTTGTAGAAGCATTCAATGCTGCATCTTCAAAAGGATTCGCATCGCTACCATCAGCTGTTTCATTGGCATACATTTCCAAAAGTCTTTCTTTACTTTCTCCGAAGTCTTTCAAAGCGCTGATCAATGCTTCACCCATTTGAATACGGGTAGTCTGACCACTAAAAGAAACAGTACTTGAGCCATCACGCTCAAAAGCATAAGTCGCAGGGGTATCAATGACCACCATATTGTCATCGTCATCACAAGCCGTGAAAAAGCAGCTAAGAATTAATAAGTAGAGGAAAGCCTTTTGCATTGTTAAATTAAGTTTAATTAGATTAAGTCTAAATAACTAACGATGCAAAGATAGTTATGAGAAAGAGTTTGTACAATACCGAAATTCTTGAAATTTATAATACCTAACTTTAGGTACTGCACACTACAATAAGGTAGTATTAGGTAGGAAAACCGTCCTAATTTTTATCAGAGCGGTTTATAATTGGTGCTAAATGATTTTACTTGGTCGAAAATAATTATGACTAATTGGTACTACCAGTTTGATTCTGTTATCTAGAGATAGCCAATGTTTCTGTTATCAATTATTCCTACTGGTAGTACCATTGACCAAATACAATCACTTTGAACCTTATAATTGATCTATTTTACCTTTTGGGTGATTACAGACCTTTGGCCAGTTGAGGTTTGTACACGGAAGACATAATTACCTGGGACAAGTTCCCGAAGATCTACCCTTAACTGATGTTCGCCTTCAGGAATAAACTGATTTGTAAGTACACGTAATTCCTGACCACGCATGTCATAAAGACTAATTCTGGTCTGCTCCCCTTTAGATTTATAAGTAATCCTTGTCCAATCCTTAAAAGGATTAGGGGCAACATCAAGATCCAAATAAGAAGCAATTGCAGGTTCAAGCTCACTTGAAACCGTGCAAGACTGAATAATTGGGATGTGCTGAAAATCGTCATAGAGTAAGTCACGTACACTAGATTCAGATACTTCAAACCAATCCATCAAGATAGAACCATAAACTGATCTAAAGTCATACTGCATTGGTACCCCATCTTGTGTACCTACCTCATCCGGGACATTAAAGTTTTCACCAATAACACTTGGATTTACACAAGATCCAAAAACAAACAAAGGCGCTGCAGTACCATGATCGGTACCATTACTATCATTTGATTTGATCCGCCGCCCAAATTCTGAGAAGGTCATACCGACCACTCTTTCGTTGAGGCCGAGTAATTCTATGTCTTGCTGGAATGCGCTTACTGCATCTGAAAGGATTTTCAAAAGAGCAGCATGCTCTCCTTCTATAGTACTAGTGTTAGTTACCTGATTCGCATGCGTATCAAAACCTCCCAGGTTAACCACGTAAACGGAGGTTTGCAGACCTCCAGAAATTAACTGTGCAACAATTCTCAACTGTTCAGCCAATCGATTATCCGCAGGATAATCTGCCATATTACTTCCGTTATCTACAGCAGCAGTGATCGCATCACCATAAGCATTCGTTTGAGCAACAGATTGACGAAGGAATGTCAGTTGCATCCCATAACAAGTTGATAAATCAACATCACCTTCTTCGCCGACCAGGATGTTATTAATATTTTCTGGGTCAACTACAGCAGTAGAAAAATTAGAACTAATTCCCTGGCAGGTTTGAGAGACAAAAGAACCAATGGTTAATGCAAAAGGGTCAGGGCAATCATCATTGGGATATCCAGTTGGGAAACCAGGATAATTGCTATCAAAGTAACGACCTAACCAGCCGGTAGTCACAAACTCATTAGATGCTGAAGCTGAAGTCCAGATATCTGTTGATCGGAAATGAGATCTATTTTGATCCGGATACCCTACATCCTGAATAATATTCATTTTACCATCCAGATATAGATTTTGTATCCCGGTCATCGACGGGTGAAACCCTAGCGAATCCTCTATTTCAAGTATGGTACTTTCGGGAACAATTACATTGGGGCGAACCGCTTGAAGTTTATCATATTGATCAAGTGGGATCAAAGTATTTAAGCCATCATTCCCTCCACTGAGCTGAATCAAGATCAATACTTTATCGCTACCATTCAGACTATTCGAAAATGGAGAATGAGGTATTGCAGAAACCTTCATACCACCGACTAATATCGGAAGACTAATCAGCGAAGTAGATTTTATAAAATTTCTTCTTTTCATCTTTTTGATATTTAACTAAGGTGATACTCTGGAAGAGTCACTATGGTCAAGATTAAATTTTTAATTTTTGTTTCCAGGGAACTTGCTAATGTTTCGTTAGTCGGATCACTAAAATATTCGCTGTACTCTACGTTCCATTCAAAATCAGGTAAACCGGGAATCAGAAGTTCCTTCAGAGAGTCTTTTTGATTTTGGGATAAATCCTTTGGTAAAAACATACGAATGAATGCATCAATTACTGGATTGATTTCGAAAGGATTCTCTAAAGCGTTTAAAATCTCTAGAAAAGGTGGCTGATGAAATTGGTCTCCGGATTGAGCTCCGATGGTTGACATAAAAGTGGCAATCTGAGAGCGGATCGGAAGTGTTACCGAATTAATCCAAAGCTGATAATAAGATGGCGCCTGATAATAAGCAGTCCATCCGGCAACATTTGGTGGTCCGAAATATTGCATTTGCAAAGCTTCCATAATACCATAGGCTGTGTAAAAAGTACCATAGTAATTTTCCAGGTTATCATCAGGAATTACAATCTGTAGTTCTTTCAATAATCCAATGCTAAAATCCCAGGGGTTTTTAATCATACAGCCTCTGAGGGCTTCGTCATAGAAATGGGTGCTACTGATTAGTGCTTCCACAACAGGTGCAATCTCATAGTCGTTATCAATGAGGAGTTGCGCCATTGGTGTAATGACATTCATTTCTACCTCCTCCGGAATCTCATAGAAAACGAACCAGCGGTATAGTTTTCTGGAGATAAAATATGCTACTTCTTCTTTTGTAAATATTACATCAATTAAATTGCTGTATTCATTTTCTTCAGCATTAGTAATAACGATATTATCGAATCGAGGGGATAATTGCTTATCTTCTGTATCATGTCGACTGGAGGTATAATAAGATTCAATCGGGATACCTTCGGTATCATTGATCCCCCGGTCGCGCCATCCGGTAAGTACCCTGGCCATAGCTACTACATCATCCTCTGTAAAAGTGGTATAATCTCCCGGGCCTGCTTGTGGTCCTTTTCCAATAGTAAATAATTCCAGAAGTTCGCGAGCAAAATTTTCATTTGGGGCATTTTTCGTGTTCTGGTTACCGTTTAAGTATCTAAGCATAGAAGGATCAATAGTCATCTCCTTAGTCAATGCCCTAAAATTTCCCAGAGCATTTGCTCGTAATCGAGCAATATAATCATACCGATACTTAGGGTCGTTTATGTCTGCAGTAACAAAGTGATTATGCCAAAACAGTGTCATCTTTTCTCTTAACGAAATACCTTCTTCGAATATGTTGATAACGGACCAGGCCGCAAGTGACCGACGTCGACGGCTACGAATCATATTTAAATTATCGGCAGCATATGGTTGATTGACCCAGGTGGTCCCAATAGGTGCTGCGGGATCCTCCTCGAATTCGTAATGAACAGGTGGATCTGGTAAAGGACCGAAGCTGAGTAATTGATTGATTGTAGCTGTCAAACCATTATCAACCGAAGTATTTATTTGACTCGTTGTAGGACCATACATCGTCCGTCTTAATAAATGCGCTGCCTGTTCATAAGTCCAGGGGCCAGTATAAGGGTCCAGCCCTGAAGAGAGACTTGTTGATGTTTTTTGCTTAGAGGATTTACCAATTAGCTTATGAAGTGTCGTTCTTCGATTCATAAACAGAAAAATTTAGGTGATGAACCAACCTGATGGCTTACTAAACCGTGATTACTTAAAGTTAGCCCTTTAGTCAGAAGAGTGCTTAATTTTTTTTGGAATTGTACTTAGATGGACAGAATAAAAAATAGTAACGAAAACTAAACCAAATAAACACTTACTAAGGCAATTATACATGACCTGAAATGGTTTGCTTAAAACCAAACCATCTTTGAGTACAGTATAATAAGGCGGTACGTACTCGACTAAAGTTCTTTTCCTACTCAATTTACGCCCGGATAATAATTTACAAGCTGATTTTTAACTATTTTTGCGACCTAAATAACATCTATGTATCCAGATCTGTCATATATACTGCACGATTTATTTGGTTCTCAGCCAGATAACTTCTTCTCTGTTGTCAAAACATTTGGACTTTTTTTAGTGATTTCCATTTTGACCGCTGCTTATTTCTTTGCGAAAGAACTTAAGCGAAAAGGAGAAAACGGAACACTTCAGGCAATCACTACTAAAGTGATCGTTGGAGAGCCAGCCAGCCCTTTAAGTTTAATACTTAACGGACTTCTTGGGTTTTTCCTTGGGTTCAAGTTGCTTTATATTGCCAATAACTTTCCGGACTTTCAACAAGATCCTGCTTCTGTATTATTTTCATTGAAAGGTGTAAATGAAACAATGAGTTGGATTGCCGGGATTATCGGTGCGGCCTTATTTGCATATATCAAATACGCAGAAAAGAAAAAAGAGCAATTACCCAAGCCAGTAGAAAAAACACTGAAGCAATTACCACATGAACGTATCGGAGATATCACAGTAGTTTCCGTAGTTTCGGGAATTGTAGGCGCGAAGCTCTTTGCCATGATCGAGGATATTGATTTAGTATTCGAAGGGAAGATGACTTTTGGTAGTTGGTTGTCCATGTTCTTTTCTGGTAGTGGAATGGCAATTTACGGAGGCTTGATCCTGGGATTTCTAGGCGGATATCTTTATTTGAAATATCTTAAAATAAAACCTCTGCCAGTACTGGATGCTGTTGCTCCTGCTTTGATGATTTCTTATGGTACAGGTCGATTAGGTTGCCACTTTTCTGGGGATGGCGACTGGGGAATCACGAATACTGCAGCTAAACCGGATTGGATTCCACAATTCCTGTGGTCTTATGATTATCCACATAATGTGGTAAATGAATCTCCTGGTAATTTAATAGAAGGCTGTACGTATGATTATTGTAATGTATTGGCTGAGGCAGTATACCCAACGCCACTGTATGAGTTTATTATGGCAGCTGCTATCTTCGGATTACTCTGGGGACTTCGTAAACGAATAAAAACGGTTGGCTTAATATTCTTTATTTATGTATTCCTCAACGGAGTAGAGCGATTTGTCATTGAGAAGATTAGAGTAAATGATAAATACGATTGGTTCTTTAACCTGACACAAGCAGAGATGATTGCTTTGGGCTTAATGATCATCGGCATTATCGGAGGAATAATTGTCAGTCAAAGAAAGAATAATTTAGAACCAGCAACTTAGCGTACGCGTAAGAAGGCATCGTAAACAATCGTAGCTGAACGATCCCAATCGAATTTTTTTCGCTGGAGTTTACCCGCTTCGATTAGTCTTTTTGCGATGTCTGTATTTAAGACTTTTAGCATTGCCGAGGCAATCTCTTCTTCAGACTTTGGATTGACCAGTAAGGCAGCTTCACCTGCCACCTCCGGCATAGAACTTATGTTAGAGGTGATGATCGGAACTTCTGCATGCATGGCTTCTAAGATCGGCAAACCAAAACCTTCAAAAAGGGAAGCGTAAACCAATGCTTTTGCGGAACCTAATATCTTAGGTAACTCTTGTTTGTCGATAAACCCAGTCTGAATAATATCCTCTTGGATAGCAATATTTTGTAATGCTTGCTGAATGCCTTCACTATTCCAGGCAAGTCGGCCACCAAGTACCAGTTTCATATTACTTCCTGTCTGTTGTTTGAACAAACCAAAAGCTTTGAGAAGTCCTTCTATGTTTTTGCGTGGATGAATCGAACCGATGTAAAAAAAGTAATCTTCTCCACTGGTATATTTATTTTTTATCGCTGATTGTTCCTGCGCTGAAACGGGCTTATAATCCTCCGAGCATGCATTATGTGCAACATGAATCTTTCTTTGATCTAGTGATGGATAGTGCTTGAGAATATCTTGCTTGCCAAAATTAGAAACGGTAATAATTTCTTTTGCTTTTTGGAGATAGCGGGGTACGAAATAGTCATAATACTTTCGAACCAGAGTAGGGATTTGGCCCGGGTAATACAAATGTGCGAGGTCATGATTGATCATTACTGTTGGAACATTACTTCGCAGACAGAGATAGTTGTCTGGAGAGAAAAACACATCAGCCTTATATTTCTTTAAAGCTTGAGCCACGGACCATTCGAACCAAAGATACCAGAGTACTGGGTGGCGAGCGGGTGGAGAGAGTATGATAGGGTGTACATTATCTCCGAAAACGAAAGAAGGATCATAAGGTCGATCAAAGAAGAAATAAAACTCATCTTCCGGGTGCTGCTCCACCAGTCGTTTCGTTAATTCATAAGTCACCCGTCCAATACCTTCAAGGCGATCTTTAAGTAAAAACCTGGTGTTAACAGCAATCTTCAAGAATATGAATTAAGTTCGTAAAAGGATCAGGTTACGAAATTAATCATTTTGCTTTTACTATATCCGAATTAGTAAGATCAATAGGGATCAGCGTCCTGATATTTATCGGGACGATAAATATCAGGATCAGAGAATAATCAAAATAATTGAGTAGAAGGGAGTCCTAAGTTTAGTCTTCATTTATCCAAAATAAGTACGAAGTGCTTCCAGAAAGTTTTGTTTTTTGCCTGTAGAAACATTAATGCTTGTCCCGTTATCCATTACCACAAACCCACCTTTTCCTTTGATATATTTTTCCAGATGATTAAGGTTAATCGTAAATGATCGATGTATACGAACAAACTGACTGCCCGTTTTGATTTGCTTTTCCATCTCCATAAGGGTCTTACAGACGAGGAGTTTTCGGTTTCCGGTAAAATATAGCATAGTATAATTACCCTTTGCCTCCAAATTGATGATGGATTGAACCCTTTCGAAATTAATACCTTCCATTGTTGGGAGGGCTATTTTCCGGTCTTGATTGCTTGCTTCATGTTGAGGGTGTGTAGTAATTGGACTAAGTACAGGTTTGTTAGGGCGGCTGGGTAATTTTTTGATCATTTGCATAGCAGACGTTTTGTGTAAGTTATTTTTCAAATAAGTTAAGACAGTTGTTAGGTAAGTGCCACCCAAGTATTTGAAATATGTCAGTTTTCTAATTTTCGTTTAAAAAGCATTGAAATCCTCCAAATAACGGGCATTAAGGTTTGTAAATCCTTATTTTGTAGTGTAATTACGGATATGCCTAAAACGCCATCTCATAAACTATTTAACCTAATCAAGTCACTTTCGGGCTCCGAAAAGCGATATTTTAAGCTTTTGGTTAGTGGAAACAAAAGTGAACAGTCGAGTAAATACATACAACTTTTTGATGCGATTGATGGTCAGGATGTCTTTGATGACGAAGCATTAAGGATCCAAATTTATGCAGATGAACCCATCCTGAGTCGTAAGTACTCGGAGCTCAAGGCGTACCTGTATGATTTGATTTTGAAATCACTTCAGGGTTACGACGAGAAGTCGTCAATTGACTTTAAGTTGAAAAGTATGTTATTGAGCGTTCGGGTTTTATTTAAGCGCTCACACTATGACGACTGTCTGGATATGCTTCCTAAGATTAAAAAAATTGCGTATAAACACGAGAGCTTTTCACACGTGCTTGAGGTTCTTAAATGGGAGCGGCAAGTGGCTTATGATCGGATGGATATTAAGTATTTAAATGATCATCTCGAGCGTTTCGATAAAGAAGAAAATGATTGCCTGGCGAAACTAAAAAACCTTTCTACATATCAACATATTTTTTTCCGACTGCTAATTCATATCCGTAAGAATGCGGTATTAAGGAACGAAGAACAAAAAGACAAACTTGATCTGATAATGCAACATCAGTTATTGGCTGATATCTCGCATGCAAGTTCTCATCGTTCGAAGGTAACTTTTCTTCGAATCCATGCCCTATATAATTATTCTATACATGATTACCAGAAATTCTATCAGCTAAGCAAACGATGTGTTGAATTAATAGAGTCTAATGCTACGCTTCAACGTGAAGATATGTCTGTATCTATTTCGGCATTAAGCAATTATATTGTTAGTTGCGGGATCCTGGGTAATGAGAAAGAACTAGAAGTTAACTTACACAAAATGAGCCAGTTAAAGCCAGTTAACCTGTCGGATAAGTTAACAATATATAAGCAGGTGCTGGGGACGAAATTACGCTTGTTTATTAATCGTGGAGACTTTGATGAAGGTTTGAAATTGTTAGAACGGCACTTTCTCGAACGGCAGGAATTTAAGAGAAACGCTTTTGAAAGAGGCGCTTTCTACTTTCAATATTTCTATATTTATTTTGGTATCGGAGATTATGATAAAGCATTAGGCTATCTTAATCAATGGCTAAATTTGCCGAGAAGTATTGAGCGACAGGATCTGCAGAGTTTGGCTCGGGTACTTAACCTGATTATTCATTTCGAAATGGAAAATTCTATTCTCCTGGATAATTTACTACGCTCAACCTACCGCTTTTTAAAGCAAAGGAATCGAATGTATAAATTAGAAAAGAGTGTATTGAATTTTATTAAAGATTCGAATAAGGCGATGAACGCTAAGGAAAGAACTGCAACTTTTGTTGCTTTAAAAGATCACTTCGAAACCCTTGCAAAAGACCCCACTGAGAATGTATTACTTCAGTATTTTAATTTCATTGCCTGGGCAGACAGCAAAATCCAAAAAGAATCTTTCGCAAAGGCTGTGAAGCGTCATTACGATTCAGGTAGCTAAGGTAGTATTAAAGGGATTCTCTTTGTAAAAGAGAAAGCTCAAGATCATTAGTAGTCAGACGAGTTTTTAGCTCCGTCCATGAAAAATCTTCAACATAAGATATATCACTGCTAATGGCAACAAAATCTTCTTGGTAAGCGCGACCACCCTTAGCGGTTTTTTGTTCTGATTTATTAACGGGAGTGATAAAACTATGTACTTTAAGTTCAGAGAGTTGTAATTTTTTCTTACCCATAACGCTTTACTTTAGTGAGTTATTAAAATGCCATATTAATATATAGCTATTATTGTACGATAGAATACTAAAAAATCATAAAAGTCAGGGTTGAGAATAATATCTTATAAAGATAAAAGCTTCATTTAAAGTGCTTTAGAAATACGTTCCCAAACTAAATACGATTCATAGCCCTTCCCGATTATATGCTTTGCGATCTTCCCTCGCTTTATAAAAACATTTTTTTCCTTGATTTCGCTGCGTTTCTTTTCGATAAGCTTATCGATTGTTTTCAGATATTCTTCTTCCTCTATTTCTTCCATTGCCTTTTTGAGGCAATAGTCTGAGATGTTACGCAACTTTAATTCCCGTCGTATTCGAATACGCCCCCATTGTCGCATCCTGAATTTACCACGGGCATAAGAACGGGCAAATCGCTCTTCATTTAGGAAATTATCCTGGATCAATTCTGAAATTATTTCTTCCAGTGTGTCACCATAAACCCCTAGCTCGATAAGCTTTGTCCGAACTTCCTGATGGCAACGATCCTGATAGGCACAGTAGCGTTGTAGTTTTGCCAAGGCTTCTTCCTGGGAGAGATATTTTTTAGATTTTGACAAATTAATATATACTTAATATATAAGTTTGGTAATTGCCATAAATTCGGCAACTAAAAGTGATTTGATTAGTAGAATAATCTGTCATCCCCTTAAAAAAAACTAATATTGCCAGACAAAAGTAATTTTAAATTTTTAAAACTTAAACACACAAACAAATGGAAGTTCAGGACTACGTACAGCGATTTACCGAGATGGCAATTGAATATGCCCCTTCGGTATTAGTTGCTATTCTTACTTTAATTATTGGATTTTGGATTATTGGTTGGATAACCGGTGTACTTCGAAAAACGCTTATTAAAAGAGGCGTTGACGAATCAATTACTCCTTTCTTGGTTTCATTGGTCAATGTTGGCTTAAAAGTTTTACTCCTCCTAAGTGTTGCAAGCAAATTTGGAGTAGAGACTACGTCATTTGTTGCTATTCTTGGTGCGATGGCTTTTGCCGTTGGTATGGCACTTCAAGGGAGCTTAGGAAATTTTGCGAGCGGCGTAATGATTTTGTTATTTAAACCTTACAAAGTTGGTGATCTTGTTGATGTACAAGGTCATGTAGGTGTTGTTCAGGAAATACAGATATTCAATACTATATTGATGACACCAGATAACAAAAAGGTAATTCTCCCTAATGCTGTAGTGACTAGCGGAGCAATTACTAATATTTCTGGCCAGGGAGAGATTCGGGTAGATATGACTTTCGGGATCGGATACTCTGACGATATTGACAAAGCTAAAGCAATTATTCAACAAGTTGCGGATAGTTGTCCTCAGGTAAATAAAGATAAACCGGTTGATATTTTTGTGTCAGAGTTAGCGGATAGCTCTGTAAATTTCGCAGTAAGACCCTGGGCGGATAGTGCACATTACTGGGATGTGTTTTTCTATATGCATGAAAATATCAAGAAAGAATTTGATAAGCAAAGTGTTAGTATTCCATTTCCACAAATGGACGTTTATACGCACAAATCTAATTAACCTACTGGTCAAAGATTTTGCAAGTCAGGACGGTAAAGTCATCGGGGAAAACAGGTTCACCATTAAAACCTTCGAGTACCTCCAATAACTTTTGGTTGAAGGCTTCCGCAGAACAAGCATAGTTCGCAAGTGCGAATTCGGAAAGGCGAGTTTCATTATAGAAATCGCCTTTTTCGTTTTTAATATCAGTAAGACCATCTGTATAAGTCAAAAGAATCGCTTCTTTATCCACTTGCTCTTTACCAACCTCGACCGCAGGTAGCTCCGTAAAAGAACCAAGGATTGTACAACCTTTGTCCAGAGGAATGTCTTTTCCATCCATAACTAAGAGTGGGGGATTATGCCCGGCATTAACATAATGCAATTCATTGGTCTGAGTATTAAACTCTGCTACAAAGAAAGTTAGAAACTTATCCCCTCCCGTAATTTCGAAAAGGGACTTGTTGAGCTTGCGAACAAAAGTTTCAAGGTCAAGGCGTTGATTGATCAGGTAATGAAACTTCGACTGGAAGTTTGCCATCAGCAATGCTGCGGCCATGCCTTTTCCAGAGATATCTGCTACACAAAACACTAGGGTGCCATCATCAAAATCTATGAAATCGAAGTAATCTCCCCCTACCCCCAAATGCGGTTTGTAGATACTTGCCAGTTCATAGCGAGGGGTTTTCGGGAGTTTGTCAGGGATAAGAAGCAGTTGCATTTGTGTCGCCAACTGCATTTCTCTTTTAAGTCTTTCTTGTTCAAGTTGACGTTTGAACAAGCGCTTGTTTTCGATCGCCACCGCAATAATGTTGGTAATGGTAGTGATAAACTGAATCTTGTTATACATATCATCACTTTCCTCAAATCCGCCAATAAAGGTATAAGCAATTGGATTTTCTTTATGAAGTACAGGGATGACCACATCAAACTCTTTAACAACCGGATGTTCTACATCCTCATCGAGATTTCTTAGGCGCTGATAATTAGGAAGGACTTCCGTCATATCAATTTCGATGAGTGCATCCGTCAAACCAATCGTTGATGCGCAGTACCAATTCCCTTCTTTATTCGTCACATAAAGGGCCATTTTTTTGATCCCCATCTCCCAGCCTAAAAAAGAATTATACATTTTGTATAAATCACTCTCTTTGACATTATTGTTAATCGCCTGAGTGATATTCAGTAGTCGATTGATCTGAAGTTGCTTGAGATGTAACTCCCGTTCAAGCAATTCAAGGCTGGAAAGCTCTTTTTTTATTTGAGAAAATTTGGACATCCAGTTTTTTTCAGCTTAAGTGATATTATTGAAGGTACGCAAAAAAATGAGTAAGACCTGCTTCATATGATATGCAAGCAGCTTAATGTTTACCCGGCGTCGAAGTAAGTACCTTCAACTTGGACTAAGATAGGCAGATGGATTTGAATCTACCTGATTTTTACATTATAATTTTATTTAATCTGTTTTATTTTGCTTTGACATCTAATGCATCCCTCAAACCATTACCTATAAGATTAAAGGCAAGAACCAAAAGCATAATTGCCAGAGCGGGTATGAGTGCGAGCAGCGGTTTTCCGCCGATAGCCATTCCATAATTCTCATTAAGCATATTTCCCCAGGAAGGCGTTGGTGGTTGTATACCAAACCCAAGGTAACTAAGGCCGGCTTCAATTAAAATTGCTGTAGCAAAATTGGCAGCAGCAATAACCATGACCGGACCGAGAATATTAGGTAAGATATGTTTGCTGATAATACGCCAGTTTCCAAAGCCTAAACTTTGCGCAGCTTCTACGAATTGTATTTCTCTAAAGGCTAAAACCTGCCCTCTCACAATTCTGGCAACATCTACCCACATGGTAAGCCCAACCGCAAGAAAAATAATACCAACCCCTCTTCCCAAAGCAAGTACAATTGCAAAGACAAGTAACAAAGTTGGAATGGACCAAACGGTATTGATAATCAACATAATCAAATCATCCACTTTACCACCAAAATAACCCGCGACTGCTCCCAATAGAATACCTAAAGTGAGAGATATTAATACCGCAATTAAACCTACAATTAAAGATACTCTGACTCCGACAATTAAGCGACTCAGCATATCACGACCATATTTGTCCGTACCTAATAAAAAAGTTTTTTCTTTTATATGGTCGGATTCAACTTGTGCTCTTAATGTAATTTTGTCTATTGTTTGCTGAGCTCCTGTGATATCCAGGAATTGTATTTTTTCTCCGAGATCCTGAACGCTCTCTGATTGCGGACTCACCGGAAAAATAATATCTAATAAATCAAAACGAGCCTCTGCTCCCTGATATAATTTTCCTTTTCGATCCATCCCTCTGTAAAGTTCAGCGATCAATTCCTCCTTTTCAATGCGAAAACTATTAATCGGTACCTGCCGATCAGGGCTTGGTGTACCTTGTAGAAGATGGGTGAAAAAGCCAGTAGATTTCAAAGGTTGATTTTTACGAATCCGAAGCATAGTCACCGTAAATCCTGGGTCCGTTAGCGCAACTTCCGGGATTTGATCATTTGCATTAGGTGTGTTATCTGGTGCTAACAGATGAGCAAAGACAGCTACGATAACGGTAATGACAATTACTACCAAACCAAAGATCGCCGGTTTGTTTTTCAAAAAGCGCTTCAGTGCTTTTTGATTAGGAGAGTAAGTGTTACCTACAGTAGCCATATTTGGTAAAGATAAAATCTTCGGGCTATATTGTGGAGATAAGCCTTACCTTATTCAAAATGAAAATTCTTGTATTAGAACCTTTTTTTACCGGAAGCCATAAGCAATGGGCACTTGGTTTTCAACAATGTTTTCCACACCCTGTGGAAATCCTTTCCCTGCCGGGACGTCATTGGAAATGGCGGATGTATGGCGGGGCGGTAAGTTTAGCGCAAGCGTTTTTAAGACTACAAGAACTGCCTGATATAATTTTGGCGACCTCAATGTTAGACCTGAGTACGTTCTTGGGGCTGACCCGTTCGAAAAGCCAGGGAATACCAGTCGCTATTTATTTCCATGAAAACCAGATTACTTACCCCTGGTCACCGGATGATCCGGACCCAGAATTAAAAAGAGATAATCATTACGGCTTTATCAATTACACTTCCGCTTTATCAGCAGATCAGGTATTCTTTAACTCCAGCTATCATCTTCATTCTTTTCTAGATAGTCTACCAGACTTCCTTCGACAGTTTCCGGATCATAAATCTTTGGATACTATTGATTCGATTCAGGCTAAATCCAAAGTACTTCACCTGGGCTTAAACTTAAAAGCGTTTGACAAATATCGGATTGAAGCAAAAAATGAAAAGCCTATTATACTATGGAATCATCGATGGGAATATGACAAAAACCCCGAAGCATTTTACGATTCATTATGTTATTTAAAAAACGAAGCATTGGACTTTCAGCTAGTAATACTCGGAGAGCAGTACAAACACAGTCCAAAGGTCTTCCAGCAAATTGAAAGAGAGTTCGCCAATGAAATTTTGCATCTTGGGTACGCAGAAAGCTTCGAAGCGTACGCAACCTGGTTATGGCGATCAGACATTTTGTTAGTAACCAGTAATCAGGATTTCTTTGGAGGAAGCGTAGTAGAAGCAATCTATTGTGAATGTATTCCATTGCTGCCTGACCGGTTAGCCTATCCAGAGCATATTCCGAAGACCTTAAAAACTCAGTACCTCTACCAGGATAAGGAAGAGCTTCAGTTGAAATTACGCAGTCAAATAACTGATAATCGAAGACATTCTGACAAACAAATTTTATCCGATTTTGTAGCTCGCTATGATTGGAGTACTTTAGCGAAGGATTACGTTGAGTCAGTGTTGAGTACCCGTAAGGGGACGTGATCAGAGAATAATAAAAAATAACTATGCAAAGTATCCAATTCGAGCAGCGAACGATTAGTTATTACCTTCAGCAAGGAGAAGGCATTCCTTTGGTTTTCGTTCATGGTTTTTGCGAAGATAGTACGGTATGGAATGACTTTATTCAACGTTTTCCATCCCAAACAATCCTACGAATTGACTTACCGGGTTTTGGACAATCGGAATTAATTGAGGACTATTCAATCGCGCGATATGCAGAGGTGGTCAACAATGTTTTGGACTTGGTTGGCATGAAATCTTGTATCCTGATCGGCCATTCCATGGGAGGATATGTGAGCTTAGAGTTTGCCAAAAAACACCCTGAAAAATTAAAAGGACTCTGCTTATTTCATTCTCATCCTTATGCAGATAGTGAAGACAAAAAAGCAGGTCGTAAAAAGAGCATTGACTTTATAAATAAGAATAGTTCGATCTATTATGTCAAGCAATTGATCCCCAAGTTGTTTACCAAAAGCTATCAGGGCAGTAATCACTTAGAATTGGCGAAGTTAGTTTTTAGTGCATCACAGTATTCTACAGAAGGAATTATCGCAGGACTGGAATGTATGATTGGACGGTCGGATAATACCGAGGTTTTATCTAGTCTGAATATTCCATTTTTGTTTATCATCGGCAAGGAAGATACCGTAGTTCCGGATTATACAAAAGAAACCGCACGACCTAATATTGCAAGTATACACCTGCTACCAGATGTAGCGCACATGGGGATGCTGGAAGTTCCCAAAAAATGTGAGCGGATCATTAAAGATTTTGTTTCAGTAGTCGAACAATTTAGCGAAGACAATGCCTAATATACTTATAATAATATTGGCGATTATACCAGGGGTAGTGATTGGTTACCTGATCTATCGTTCTGACTTGTACGAAAAGGAATCCCCTCTTCCTATGGCTATTTGTTTTGGACTTGGAATCCTTAGTGCCTTACCTGCACTAAAGCTGGAGGAATGGGGAGATCGAATGGGGATACAAGAAGGGCAAAGCTTTTGGATGTTGATGCTACTTGCTTTTGTAGTAGTTGCTCTGAGTGAAGAGCTAATGAAGTTCATTGCTTTGATTGCTTACCCTTTTCAGAAAGCATTTTTTAACGAACCGATGGATGGGATTATTTATGCGGGGATGATCGGGATGGGCTTTGCAACGATTGAAAATATATTTTACGCAACACAATTCGGGACACAAACCACTATCGTTCGGGCATTCACTGCGGTACCCGCGCACGGAGTTTTTGCGGTAGTAATGGGATATTACACCGGTCTTGCAAAAATGGATAAAACCAATCGAATGAAAAACCTCGCGCTCGCATTAGGCATCGCGGTTTTGATTCATGGGACCTACGATTTTTTCATCCTGCAACATTATCAGGATTGGTTAATGATCCTATCTACGTTTGTATTGCTCGTTAGCGGTTTTTTTGCTTATCGCTTGATACGAAAACACCAGGCTATTTCTCCTTTTATTCCTGTAGCTGACGTCGCTGAACTTCCTACGGAAGAAGCTCCGATGGAAGTAAAGGGAAATGAAATTAAAGATGAAATCTTTAAACAATTAGAAGAGGAAGAATAATATATCCAGAGGCATTCGTCACTTACCTAATGAGGGAGACAGGGTAATTAAAACTTAAATCGTCTCATCATGAAAATCGGAATTTTTCAAGATATCCATGCGAATTTACCGGCCTTAAAAAAGGGGATTGAAGTATTCAGAGAAAAGCAATGTGAGAAGATTTTTCATGTAGGAGACCTCATTGGGATTGGCCCCCACCCAAAGGAAGTATTTGACTTGGCATATTCGATTCCTGAAATGGAATTTATTATGGGAAACCATGATCATTGGTATGGGTTTGGTCTTCCTTCGCCGATTCCTGGATATATGAATAATGAGGAAGTTGCTCACCATAAATGGACCCACAATCAAATTGGAGGAAAGTATAGAGAAAGTGTAAAGCAATGGCAATTTGTACGGGATATACAATTAGAGCATGGTACTTCAATAACATTCCAACATTATGGATATGATGCTAAAGTGAATTGGTTTAAAAATCATATTAAATTTCCAACTGCCGAGGATTTAGATGAGATGTTTAAAGAATGTAATTCAGGAATCTGTAATACTATCTATTGTTTTTTAAACACGAACCTATCCGAAAACAATTGAAGCTTCATGAGCACCTTTGATTGTTCATCAGTTTGAAAAGATACAAAATATCGCTCTTGTCCTTTGCCATCTAAAAAATAATGGTTTTCATTAAGTGGCACTAGGTTCACAAATCCATCTTTTTTTCGGCCGATTAAAAAAGAACCTTCATCATACTTTACTT